>CAZBCB010000270.1:0-4785 GCA_964489905.1 uncultured Bacteroidales bacterium | reverse complement strand
ATAATAATAAATATTGTATTTGATGTCATCAAAGTTTTTCCAGATAGCATAATTCACCACGATTGGCAAAATCTGAAATTCACAATTATAAAGGAAATTAGAGAAAAGTAGTCTTTTGGTTTTTGAGGATAATGAAGCAAATCTTAAATTCTGAGAAATTTTATCATGAAACAGGAAATAAAATTTATGCATTTGCTTCAAATTAATTTGTGAGGCAATAATAGATAAATTTCTTGCTTAAAAAGAAATAATTAGGAATAAATGTTATTCTGAGAATACAATAGCCTCATAAACAAATATTTCTGCATCTTTCCACCCATCCCAACCAATACCGGCTTTATCGCGGGCACAATGACCAAGGAATTCCTCAAGTGACCATTTTGTATCGGTTGCGACTTGAGGAAGAAATGTACCTGATTGCATGCCTTTTTTTATATAAATACCGTGTTTCCCCAACACAATCTCATCAATAGAATGTATTTTTCGTAATGGTGTCAGCACTGATATTTCAATATCTATTTCAGGCAGCTCAGCTGCTGTAACAGGTGTAAACCGGTAATCGCGGGTAGCTGATGCTATTGCCATTTCCTGAACTATTTTATATAAAGGTTCATCAGCATCAAAACGTCCGATACACCCCCTTAATTTACCGTTTTTATGCAATGTAACAAAAGCCCCTGCTTTTACCTGTAAAGCAGGTGAATATTTTGATACATCAGGTTTTAAAAATTCACCGTCATCTATGTATTTTTCAATTGTCTTACGCGCAAGAGAAAGAAGTGTTTTTTTATCGTCATTATTCAAAAACTCCTCAGATACATCATTATTTTTAACGTAGTTTTCATTAACAACAGCAATTGAATAATAACCAACAACCCTAGCATTCTCTCCATAATATTTTGCATCACATGAATTTTTATAATCAACCGGAAGATTTTTTAAGCAATCCATTTTTTCAGTAATATACATAAGAGTAAGAACTGATGTCCAGCCACATAGGCTTGTTGCCAGATTTGTAATTCCTTTCTGATCATTTGCATCAAGAGTTTTTATAAGTTCTTCAGGCTTGTTGGTAATAATTGCGTTTGCAGTAAGCTGATCAACCAGTTGAGCATTCTCATAGGAAGGATAATGAGAAAAGTCAGTGCTGATGATAAATAAATTATCTGAATTAAAGTAAGGCTTTAAAGCTGAGGCGATTTTTCTGCATGTTTCACGGTTCTGTGTTGCTATGACAATTGGAACAATACAATAATCATTTTTCATACGATATTGTAAAAAAGGCAATTGCACCTCAAGGCTATGTTCATATAATTGGGCATCAACCCGATCATTGAAAAAATCATATTGTTGAATTAATTGATTCGCCAATTCTATGTTAACCGGAACAATTCCCAAAGGAGTTTTAAAATTTCCTTTGTTATATATTGATGCGCCATTAAAAGATGTCCTATGACTTGAACCAATAATAAAAATGTTCTTATATTTCTTATTGTAATTCAATTGATTAAAACTTGAAGCTGCCACTTCACCTGAAAACACATAACCAGCATGAGGCGAAATAATGGCCAATACTTCTTTGTCGGTATTGCAAGGGGTGGCTTCAGAAAACAATTTCTGCAGCATAGATTTCAGTTCATCGGCTTTATCAGGATAAAACTGACCTGCTACTACCGGCTCCCTGGTAACCAGATTCTGACCAGAATCATTCATAACATTATTATTTTTAATTTGTGAATTACAGGAAATATTAAACTGAAACACTATTAATAATAATAAAAAATTTTTCATATTTAGTATCAAGTGTAAAATACCATTATAAATTTACAAAATATTAAAGCTGAAGTCTTCATTTTTTTACTTTTTTTATCGCAATTATTATGAAAAATTCACGCATTTTATGGCACAGGTAAAGATGAAAATAATATTAAAGTTCTATCCGGTAACATTACGTGAATTCAATAATAAGTTAATGAATATTAATGATATATAAAATTTCTTACAGATGAAAAACATTCCGGTAATTACAATACAAAGGAGATCACTGGCTGAGGCTTTTGAAGCCGCTCTGCTGAGTCTTTATGAACAGGGAATACCATTTAAAACGCAGTATGATAAACCCGGATATCCGCTAAGCCTTGATTGTACCTTGAATTTAACCATTCTTGAACCCGAAAGTGATCCGATGATTCATATGGCATTTCCCGGTGGAATTGAACAACTTAAAGAATATGTACTTGAGTTGAAAGGATATAAAGATCACTGGGTCAAAAACATAAATGATGAAAATGATACCCGCTGGGAATATACATATCATGGCAGATTAGCTAATTATGGCACTTGGAAAGAATTAACTGACGGAGAATCGAAAATAAAAGGTCCGTTTTGTATTAATCAGATTGAAAAAATTATTGAAAAACTTATCCATCAGCCCTTTACCCGTCAGGCACAAATGATTACCTGGATGCCTAACCTTGATATAGACTGCTTTGATCCGCCCTGCCTACAATCGTTATGGTACCGTATAACAGAAGATGAGCAAGGTGTTTACTGGCTTAACTGTAATGTACGTTTCAGAAGCAATGATGCATGGGGAGCGAGTTTCATGAATATGTTCGGAATAATACAGTTTAACCGTGAAGTAATTGCAAATGAAATAGAATCGAGGACCGGAAAAACCGTTAAACTGGCAAGGATGAACTGGCAGGCTGACTCATATCACATATACGGAAAAGATATACAAACTGCCAGGGAGATGCTGTTTGACAGGTTAAATGATATGAGCTTTGAAGAGCGAACCTATTGTTTTCATGATGATTTTATCAGAAAAATGTATGATGAAAGTGAACCTGAAATAATTGAAAAGATTAAAGATTTTGATCGGAATCATCATTTATCCTGAATTCATCAATTAATTTTTTAACTGACGAATTTGGGCTTTCATCATGATGTTAAACCACTTACAATAGTATTCCTGGCATGCGTAATTAAATCTGTCATGTTCTCTTCAGAATATTGCCTGATATCAATGGGTTTGTGAATAATCATCTGTACTTTCCCGGGAAAAAGATTTAACGTGCCTGGTGGTAATATTTTTTCAGTTCCTTTTAAGGTCACAGGCAAAACCGGTAATCCAATGTCCATTGCCAGTTTGAAAGCTCCGCGTTTAAACGTACCCATCTGTGACGATGTGTTACGCGTTCCTTCGGGGAAAATTACAACTGAAGTACCGTTAACAAGCTTCTTTTTTGCTTCATTGAGGCTTTCTAAAGCCACTCTGCTGTTTGAACGATCGAGGAATATATGTCCGACTTTTTTACTACCAAATCCAATGCCCGGTATTTTAGCCAGTTCTTTTTTCATTATCCATTTAATATCAATGCCAAGCCAACCATATATTAAAAAAATGTCATAATAACTGCGATGATTTGAAATAATTACATAAGATGAACCTTTTTGTATGTTTTCGCGTCCGGTAACTTTTACAATCATTGGAGTAAAAAATGCATTTATTCTCGACCATATAACACCTCCAAAATAGCTCCCAATCCGCTGATTGATCAGTGATGACACAACTACAGCCAATACCCCAAAAAACAGGGTATTACATATTAAAAAAGGGGCAAAAAACAACCATTTGTAAGGCTGATATAATATATAAAGCAATCTTTTCACCAAGACAAAAAAGATAAATTAATTGAAAAGGTCAAATATAATTATATTGAATCAGTTTTAAAAAATTGATTTTTAATACAAAATATTTTGGATATTTACTCTGTTTAAATATAATCTGAAATGAAAGCAAATCATATTAAGCCTGGCTGGTTTGTTATAGTGAATCCTAATGCAGGCAAGGGAAAAGGAAGAAAAGACTGGCAATATATAGAAAGCTATCTGACCGAAAGCGGCATGCCTTTCAAATATGTTTTTACAACCACCAGACATCATGCTATTGAACTGACAATTAATGCAATTGAACAGGGTTACAGAAAAATTATGGCGGTTGGAGGAGATGGAACAATGAATGAAATTGTAAATGGTTGTTTTTTGCAAAAGGAATGTCCAACAACAGACATTTCACTTTCAATCATAACAGTTGGTACAGGGAATGACTGGGGCAGATTGTTTGGAATCCCTGCTGATTATAAAAGCGCCGTTGAGGTAATCAAGAAAAATTTTCTGCATCTTCAGGATGCCGGTATTGTTAGTTATTATCATGGTGCAAGAACAGAAAAACGTTATTTTATAAATATCGCAGGACTGGGATTTGATGCAGTAGTTGTAAATAAAACAAACCGGCAAAAAGACAAAGGAAAAGGAGGAAAATTGCTTTATTTCTGGAACCTTTTGAGTAGTCTTTTATCATACAAACACACAGAAGTTGAGGTTATTATTGATGGAAAATCAATAAAAAATGAAGTATTTACCATAAGTCTTGGAATAGGAAAATATTCAGGAGGAGGCATGATGCAGACTCCTGATGCGATAACTGATGACGGACTGTTTGATATAACAATCGTAAACCGGATCAGGAAAAGCGACATAATTTTAAGCCTTAAGAAACTATATGATGGTTCTATACTTGAGCATCCTAAAATAGAAGGCTATCGGGGGAAACATATTGTTATTGATTCTGATCCGCTGATTCATCTGGAAGCAGATGGTGAATCACTCGGACATTCACCCATTGAATTCAGGATAATACCCAAAAGCATATATGTAGTATATAATCCTGAAAAAACTATAATTACAAATTGAATAAATACATTTTTAAATTTACACCCT
>CAZBCB010000269.1:0-4845 GCA_964489905.1 uncultured Bacteroidales bacterium | reverse complement strand
AATCATGCCGTATTCAATGAATATCTTCAGGTCATCCCATTTCTTTTCAAATTGCTCACGGTCATTTTTAAAAATTTCCTGTAGCCTGTCAGCTACCTTTTTGGTAATGTGTGACGATATCTTTTTAACATTTGAATCACTTTGCAGGTAACTTCGTGATACATTTAGCGGAATATCAGGAGAATCAATAACTCCGTGGAGTAAGGTAAGAAATTCGGGAACGATGCCCTCAACAGAATCTGTTACAAATACCTGGTTGCAGTATAGCTGTATTTTGTTTTTCTGAATTTCGAAATTATTCCTGATTTTGGGAAAATATAATATTCCGGTAAGGTTAAAAGGATAATCAACATTCAGGTGAATATTGAATAACGGGTCTTCGGCCAGCGGATAAAGATTATGATAGAAGTTGAGATAGTCTTCATCTTTAAGGTCAGCAGGCTTACGTGTCCATAAGGGATTTGTATCGTTGATAATTTTGTCCTTATCGGTTTCAACAGATTTGCCGTCTTTCCATTCGGTTTCTTTACCAAATGCAATTGGGACTGGTAAAAAACGGCAATATTTTTTCAGTATCCCTTCGATACGTGCATTGTCAAGAAATTCTTCGGAATCCTTGTCAATATGAAGAATAACATCTGTGCCACGGTTTTCACGGGTGGTTTCTTCAATGGTATAATCCGGATTTCCTTCACAAACCCATTTAACGGCAGGTTTTTCAGTATTATATGATTTTGAAATTATTTCTACTTTATCTGATACCATGAACGACGAATAAAAGCCAAGTCCGAAATGCCCGATAATTGCATTCGCCTGGTTTTTATATTTTGACAAAAAGTCTTCCGCACTTGAAAAAGCAATCTGATTAATATATTTATCCACTTCTTCAGCTGACATTCCAATTCCCTGATCGGATACCGTTATGGTTTTTTTCTTTTTATCAACATTAACACGTATGGTAAGATCTCCCAGTTCACCTTTAAAATCACCCATGTTGGCCATGGTTTTTATTTTCTGGGTTGCATCTACTGCATTTGATATCAGTTCTCTGAGGAAAATTTCGTGGTCTGAATAGAGGAATTTTTTAATGATAGGGAAAATGTTTTCAGTTGTTACGTTTATCTTTCCTTTTTCCATAATAGTAATGGTTTAAGTTATAATATCACTTTCATACCTGGCTCGATGTTTTACAAAGTATATGCCATGGTTGAAAAACTGTCAATTAGTCATTCTTGGGATAAAAAAGCAAAAAAATGACAGGAATAATGTTTACTTTCCTTTATCTGCTTGTTGTCTGCTTAACTGTTCATCGTGGCCGTATTGAATACTTCCGGTACGTCCTGGTTTAATTAATTGGCTTGCTTCTTTATTTGCTTCTAATGGATACTTTGGATAATTTGCAGATTTGATGGTTAAAATATTTATATAAAATATAAATTTGTCGCTTTAATCTGAATTAAAAATTGAAAGAGAAGAAACCTTTAATATTGGTAACCAACGATGACGGTATAGAGGCAAAAGGCCTGAAAGAACTTGTGGAAGTGGTAAGACCTTTTGGTGATGTTATGGTGGTTGCCCCTGCTGATGCGCAGTCGGGTATGTCACATGCCATTACTGTTAAATTTCCCCTGAGGGTCAAGAAAGTAAAGGAGGAAGACCATGTTGCCTTTTTTAAATGTTATGGGACGCCTGTTGACTGTGTTAAACTGGCATTTAATCAGTTGCTTGACAGGAAACCTGATTTGCTTGTGTCGGGTATAAACCATGGCTCCAATTCATCAACAAGTGTTTTTTATTCCGGGACAATAGGTGCTGCACTTGAGGGGTGCATTAATGAAGTGCCTTCAGTTGGCTTTTCACTTCTCAGTCTTGAATCTGATGCAGACTTCAGTGCTGCCAGATCAGTTGCCTCACGCATAATAAGCCAGGTATTGCAGAATGGATTACCCGGTTCGGTATGTTTAAATGTCAATATTCCAAAGGGTCCGATCGAAGAAATTCGGGGCATTAAGGTTTGCCGTCAGAACAAAGGATTCTGGAGAGAGGAGTTTGATAAGCGTACTGACCCGATGGGGAAAAATTACTTCTGGCTAACAGGATACTATTTTAATGCTGAACCTGAGGCTGAAGACACTGATGAATGGGCGCTCAGAAACAAGTATGTTGCGGTTGTGCCATTGCATACTGATCTCACTGCATACCATATGATTGATCATATCAGTAAATGGAATCTTTAATAAACTCACAATCATGAAGAAATTAAATACAGTGGCAACAGGCATTATTGCAGGACTATTATTGCCTGTGCTGGTTTTCATGATACTTTATTATGCAAAAATAAGTGACATCCGGTCGGAATTATTTCTTCAATATTTCAATCTGCTTTCGGTTATTCCGCTGTTAATAAGCCATTGTATTCTGCCCAATCTTATTCTTTTCTTTGTCCTGAATACAACAAATCAGACTCAGGCAGCAAAAGGTGTTGTTATTATCACTGTAATACTGACTGTAGGAGTATTTATTGTTAAAATTATTTCCGGTGTGATATGAAGTATTATTTAATAGCCGGTGAGGCATCAGGTGATTTACATGCCTCAAATCTGATGAAATGCATTGCTGCGCTTGATTCTCATGCTGAATTTCGTTGTTATGGCGGTGATCTGATGAAAAAAGCAGGGGGCACACTGGTGAGGCATTATAAGGATATGGCTGTTATGGGAATTTGGGAGGTGATTGCCAGATTTAATAAAATAAGACGTTATATAAGGGAATGTAAGGCTGATATTCAACAATATAATCCTGAAGTTATTATTCTGGTGGATTATGCCGGTTTTAATCTTCGCATAGCTGCATTTGCTCATGCATTAAATATCAGGGTTTTTTATTATATATCACCCAAATTATGGGCATGGGGCAAATGGCGGGTAAAAAAAATCAGAAAATATGTCGACCGCATGTTCGCTATCCTTCCGTTTGAAGTGGATTTTTACAGAAACCATGACTGTATTGCTGAATATTATGGCAATCCCGTTGTTGACAGCGTTTTTAACTACAGGAAAAAGAATCCTGACTTTAAGTCTTTTATCACTGCCAATGCACTGAAAAATAAACCTATAATTGCACTTCTTGCCGGTAGCCGGAAGCAGGAAATTCACCTCTGCCTGCCTGAAATGTTAATGGTGATTAAACATTTCCCTGAATATCAGTTTGTGATTGCCGGTGCGCCTTCCATACCTGCTGACTTTTATAAGCCATATATTGAAAATGAAAATGTGTATTTGTTGTACGACCAGACATACGAAATACTGGCACATGCAACCGCAGCTATAGTGACATCGGGGACTGCAACCCTCGAAACAGCCCTGTTCAGAGTGCCTCAGGTGGTAATATATAAAACCAGCGCATTTACTTATTATGCCGGTCGTCCCTTTGTAGATATTGAATTCTTTTCCCTGGTAAACCTCATTCTGGGATATGAAGCCGTTAAAGAACTTCTGCAATTCAACCTTGCAGATAAAATTAAGCGGGAATTGGACAGGATATTGTTTGACCAGACATACCGGGAAAAAATGATCGGGCATTATGATGAACTGATTAAAAAAGCCGGTAATCCGGGTGTATCAGAAAGAGTAGCCGGTCGAATGATTGAATTGCTTACAAATTAAATATTTTATCAGGTGTTAAGAATAATGCGAAAAAACTGGATAATACTCATTTTTATTATTTCTTGTTGTCCTGTTGGAAAGCTTGTTGCGGCTGAAATAAAGATAGGTCTGTTTTACGGAAAAAATGTGTCAACGGTTGTTTTTTCAGTGGTTGAAGGAGAATATATTATTTATGGCGATTACAGGGAAATCGGTTCTGTGCGCAAAGGAACAATTTATTATATTGAAAACAGCAATGGTAGCCTTGTCATTCAGGATACATCAAGATTACTTGGTTCATTTAATATCATTGAATTCAGGGGCATAAGCACTGAAAATATTTTCAGGCTGAAACCTGTTTTTCCTTCCCTCGATGCAAGAGAATATGATGATAATGTCAGATTTCAGGCTGTTTTAAATCATATAAGTGTAATAAATACACTTAATTTTGAAAAATATATTGCAGCCGTAACTGAAGCTGAAGGAGGTCCGAATGCCCACCCGGAATACTATAAAGCGCAGGCTGTTCTTATACGGACATTTGCCTTAAAGAATTTTTACCGGCACGGATCTGAGGGATTTAACCTTTGTGATGCCGAACATTGTCAGGCATATAAAGGCAAGAGCCGGATGAATAATGAAATTATCTCATCTGTCATTGCAACAAAGGGACAGGTGTTGACAGATCAGCAGGGCAATCTTGTTTTTACTCCTTTTCATTCAAATTGCGGGGGGTTGACTTCAGATGCCTATTTTGCATGGCAGCAGATGTCGCCTAATCTTCAACCTGTTAGTGACCCGTTTTGTAAAAATGCCAGAAATACAACCTGGGAGGTGAGTATGACCCGAAAGCAATGGTCAGATTATTTGTTTTCAAAGGGTTTTGATACCCAATTGCTGCAACAAACTGATTTCAATTTCAATGCCAGGGAACGTGAAAAATATTATGTTGCAGGGAAAATAAAATTACCCATGGCTGATATGCGGAAAGATTTGAAACTTAAATCTGCATGGTTTTCTGTAGCTCTTAATGGTGATTCGGTGGTACTAAAGGGCAGGGGATATGGCCATGGTGTGGGTATGTGTCAGGAAGGAGCAATGTCCATGGCCAGGAAAGGGTATGTTTACATCGATATTCTTCATTTTTATTTCAGCGGGGTTCAAATCAGGGTTATTACTGATAAATAAATCCGGTTTAATC
>CAZBCB010000268.1:0-4852 GCA_964489905.1 uncultured Bacteroidales bacterium | reverse complement strand
CACTTGCATTTGAATACCTTATGCTGGCATTACGTAATGCCGATGCATTCAGGCATATACTTGCGGTAACCTTTACAAATAAAGCTACCGCCGAAATGAAAAGCCGTTTAATTACTGAATTATACCATCTTTCAGCCGGAGAAGAATCAAAGTATTTACCAAAACTTTTGGAAACATTTAAAATACCTGAAGAATTGTTAAGGAAGAAAGCAGGTGTTACACTTCAGAAGATATTGCACAATTATTCACGTTTTTATGTAAGCACTATTGACAGTTTTTTTCAGTTTATCATCCGTTCATTTACGCGCGAAATAGGTATCCAGAGCGGGTTCACTATTGAGCTTGATACCGATTTAATACTTATTGACCTCATCGGCCGTTTGCAGACCGAAGCCAACACCAATAAAACATTGCTGAGCTGGCTTGCTGATTTTGCCCTGGATAAAATTGAAAAAGGACAAACATGGAATTTCAAAAGGGATATTGCAAACTTAGGCAAACAATTATTCAGCGAACGTTTTAAAACCTTCAGCCAGTCACTGACAAAAAAACTGGCTGACAAGGAATTTATGAAATCATACCAGCAACAACTTCATGCAATTGTGAAATCATTTGAATCAGAAATGATTTCACTTGCTTCAATGGGAAATGAACTGATAACATCAGCGGGTTTACAGACAGAAGATTTTATATATGGCATGTCAGGCCCTGCAGGATATTTGCAAAAAATTGCCAGGGGCGAAATCAGTCAACCGGGGACAAGGGCAAACAATGCTGCTGAATCAGCAGAAAACTGGTATAAAAAAGACTCTCCAAAAAAAAATCAGATTGAAAACTTATGCAACAAAGGTCTGGTGAAAGCCATGAAAAATCTGATAGATTATTTCAATAATCATAGCCAGGAATATTATACCGCTGAAGCAATACTTAAAAACATTTATGCACTGGGCATTTTAGCTGACCTCACAACACACCTATACAATTATTGTAACGAAAACAACGTATTTGTCCTGTCTGAGGCCTCTTCGTTTCTACATCAGGTGATTGACCAGAGCGATGCACCCTTTGTTTATGAAAAAGCAGGAAATCATTTTCACCATTTTATGATTGACGAGTTTCAGGATACTTCACTCATGCAATGGAATAATTTTAAACCATTGATAAGCAACAGCCTCTCACAGGATTATGATAATTTACTGGTAGGTGATGTAAAGCAATCGATTTACCGATGGCGCAACAGTAACTGGGAAATACTTGCCCATAGTGTTGAAAATGAATTCTATCAGCAGGGACTTTTATCTGATACATTAAAATTCAATTACAGGAGCACAAAAAATATTATTGATTTTAATAATGTCTTTTTTAAGGCAGCCTCTGAAATACTGCAGCAATATTTTAACAATCAGGCCAATGAAGCCGGAATTGAAATTGCTGAAAACCTTAGAAATTCAATAATACTTAATTTTTCTGATGCTTTTCAGCAGCCAGGTGATAGTAATAATACAGACGGGTTGGTGAAAATATCCTTTATTGAAAAAGAGGATTATGATCAGATAATTGCTGAAAAATTAATATCACTTGTTGATAATCTGCTTAAGTCGGGGTACAAAGCAGGTGACATTGCTGTTATTACGCGGAAGAATGAGGAAGCAAAAATTATAACAGACATTTTGCTGGGCATGAAAAACCGGACGGATGGAGTTCCTTATATGCCTGATGTGATATCAGATGAAACGCTCTTCTTGTCAAATTCACCATCAGTGCGTTTTCTGGTTGGAATTATTAAATATTTACTTTGGCCGGATGATACCGTCAACAAATATTTTATTCTTAGTGAATATGTCCGTTATATTAATCCTTCGTATGAAAAAAATTTTTCTGAAAATCCCGACCTGTCTGATACTTATCTGTTTAACGTTTTCCCTGCGTCTTTCCGTTTGTTAATCCAAAATGCCGGTAACTATTCGCTTTTTGAAATGATTGAAAACCTGATTTTTATTTTCCGGCTTGATTTGCTCGAAGGCGAATCGGTTTACCTGCAGGCATTACAGGATCAGGTGCTTGACTTCACACAGCGAAAATCTCCTTCTTTTGCTGATTTTATTGAATTCTGGGAAGAAACCGGTTTTCAGAAATCGGTTGCCATATCAGGTAAGAGGGATGCCATCAGAGTGCTAACCATACATAAAGCTAAGGGTCTTGAATTTCCTGTTGTCATTCTCCCCTATTGCAACTGGGATCTTACTGATTTAAGAAAAAGGCCATTAATGTGGTGTCAGCCAACGCAGAAGCCATTCAATGACCTTGAAATAGTCCCCGTTTATTTCAGTTCACAACTTGCAAAGACAGATTTCCGGAAAGAATATTTTGAAGAACTGTTGAGACAATACATTGATAACCTTAACCTCATTTATGTGGCATTCACGAGAGCTATTGAGGCTCTATTCTGCTTTTCGGAATTACCCGAAAAAGATGGACTTTCAACGACTTCTTCATTACTTAATACAATCTTTGCAAATGTGAACGAAAAGAATAATGCCAATGAATGGTTTAATCAATATTTTGATACATCCGAACATTTGTTTGAGTTTGGTAAGTTACCGTTAAATAAAAAAGATGAAGAATCAACCGAACATGCAGCATTAATAAAAAACCAATACCCGGTAAATGATGCACGGAATCATATTTCTATGGCATTTGAAGGCAAAATAAATATTGAACCTATTACAGGAAAATTAACAAGGCCGGTTTCTGAAGGCCGTTTAATGCATGAAATATTTTCAAGGCTTTATTATACCGAGGACATTCCTTTGGTTTTAAACGCTATGGTAACTGAAGGCAAAATAACGCATGCTGAAGCAGGTATCTTGCAACCTGCATTAGAAAGCATATTTGCTAATATCCAGGTAAAAAACTGGTTTTCGGAAGAATGGAAGATATTAACCGAAACCGAATTCATACTGCCGGAAGGCACGATTAAGCGTCCTGACAGGGTATTGGTAAAAGAAGACAAGGCGGTTGTGATTGATTTCAAATTCGGAAAAGAAATGGAAACCAGCCATCGTCAGCAGATAGATACGTATCGCCGGCTGCTTTATATGATGGGTTACCGCCATGTAGAGGCTTGTCTTTGGTATGTAACACTAAATAAAATTGTTCAGCTGCCGTTGGATGGTGACCAGATATAATTTACCCCAAATTCGTCAATAGAAAAAATCTATTGATGAATCTCGGTTTATCTGAAGCATCATGAGTTAGCAAATTCCTGTATCGAAGGCCACCTATCCAATATTATAATTTATATGTAAATCCCGCAATAAAGTTGAATCGTTGCGAAGGATACTGGTTCCAAAGCATGTATGAATTGCCTGCAATGTTGTATAGATTGAAAAACAAAGTGAATACTTTGGAAAACAGGTATTCGACGCCAAGATTAAGATCAATGACCGGATCGAGTTTCATGTATCCTTCAGTAACAGCAGATGTTTTTGCATACCTCCTTCCTAAAACCAGCAGGTTGGCATTTAGCAGTATTTTTTCCCTGACATTGTATGCTGCCGATAGGGTAAGGTCAAAGGATGGTTTATGCCATGGTTTTGTCAGCTGTAACATGTTGAAATTATAATAATTAAATCCGCCAGTAATCTTTAGTTGATCAGAAGGGTCAACGGCTAGTTCACCATGATATTTCACCAGATCAACATCATCGTATTCAACAGTGAAAGTATTTTGCAGTTCAGTTGTTGTGTCGTTTATAAAGAAATACATGTTGGCAATACTGGAGAATGACACGTCTGCCCTGAACCTTACCTCTTTGCTTATACTGCCTTTTATTCCTGCATATACTATCAGCTTATGGCTTGTGTTTTTTAATGTAAGCCCCGGCGTAATAAAATGGTTTTCACCCATTATTTTTGCATAATTGTTTGATTCCAGTCTGCCGCTAATACCAATAAAAGGAATCATTATTTTTTCAACCACAGTAAATTCAAGTAATCCACGTGGGTATAAATAAAACCTTGAAATATCAGCATTATCAGCCACACCCTCGAAACCCAGTAAAAACTTCCAATCGGAACTGCGCTTACTGATATAAGGGTTGAAACCTAATACTGTATTGCTTGCAGAGTCGATGTTGGTACTGGGTTTAAAATAACTTACATTAATATTAATCCCTCCCATAAATGATTCAATCAATTTGCTGAATGATGAGTAAAAGTAAACAGCATTTTCGGTGTGGCCGGGTTTATCGGTAAAATAATTGTATTTAAGGTTGAGCTTGTAGTTCAGGTGTGATGAATCGGTGTACGTTGATCTGATGCCGGTGTTAGCGCCAAAAAGAAGAGAATGTTGTCTGATATCGCTTCGGTCCATTGAAGGCAAAGAATCCATTTCAAACAGACGAGTATTATACCCGTAATAATTGAATCCCTCGTGATCAATCGTAATGTTTCCGTTTAATGATGCTGTTTTGAAAAACTTCTTTCCGTAAAGGTTTATACGGTTCATCGCATAGCCGCCCGGCACTTTATCATCGTTTTCAAGTCTGATGTTAGCATGTGAAGATTTATGATAGAAATAGGCTCCCACAGTATAATCTTTTGAATGCAGGTTGCTGATATTAAACTCTGCAAGGGGTGTTGCATAATTACCAAGCCCAGCACGAAGAAAAGTATTATAAATTTTTGGCAAACCCGAAGAAACCATCTTAGCCGGCCTGATAGGATCAACTTCAAAATTTATTTCTGCAGGCTTGGGTGTGATTTTATAATTAAAACTGGGTATGGTGGCTTCAACATCCTGCAAAGAAGGCATTAAGTTGATTTTATTGGCCTCAGAAAGTGTTGGTTCA
>CAZBCB010000267.1:0-4864 GCA_964489905.1 uncultured Bacteroidales bacterium | reverse complement strand
TTATTGTCAAACTTTTATCATAATTAAATTGTTTTTTTATTATTTTGCACCAATTTTTTTAACATTTTTTAATTAATATACATACTTCTCAATAAATAACGAATATAACAATGCTCAAAATTGGAGAATCTGCCTTAAGCCTGAATGATTTTAAGCAGGTATTGTTTGGTGATGAAAAGATTGAAATTTCAGAGATAGCAAAAGGCAGGGTGCTAAGTAATTTTAATTTCCTGCAATCTTTCCATGAAGATAAAATAATATACGGCATCAATACAGGTCTTGGTCCTATGGCTCAATACCGGATTGATAAAGCCGATGGAGTCAGTCTTCATTATAATGCCTTAAGGAGTCATGCATCGGGTTGTGGTCAGCCTGTTGATAAAATCTGTGTCCGATCTTCAATGATGGTTTTGTTGAGCAGTTTGCTGCAGGGATATTCAGGGGTTCATCCCGAAGTGATTGAATTGATCAGGGAATTTATTAATAATGATATTGTTCCTTTCGTGCCCGAACATGGTGGAGTTGGAGCAAGTGGTGACCTTGTGCAAATGGCACATATTGGCCTTGCCCTTATTGGCGAGGGAGAAGTATTTTATAAGAACAATCTTTTACCAGCAGAAGAAGTACTAAAACAATTAAAGCTCAAGCCGATATCGGTGCATTTACGTGAAGGTCTGGCCCTTATCAACGGAACATGTTTTATGACAGGCACAGGCATTATAAACCTGATACATGCGCAAAATTTGCTTTCATGGTCGCTTATTGCCTCTGCTTTAATTAATGAAATTGTCAGATCATTTGACGATTCATTTTCAGAAGAGCTGAATAAAGTAAAATTGCATAACGGACAGCGTGCTGTTGCAGCTGCTATAAGAGGATTACTTTCAGACAGTAAACTTATCCGCAAAAGAGAGGACCATTTTTATAATCATAATCATAACAATGATTATATCCTGGCTGACAAGGTTCAGGAGTATTATTCGATTCGTTGTGTGCCGCAGATTTTAGGCCCTGTGGTTGATACCCTTAAATATGCTGAACAGGTTTTATTAAACGAGGCAAATTCTTCGAGCGATAATCCTGTTATTGATCACAGCAACAAAAATATTTATCACGGAGGCAATTTTCATGGCGATTACATATCTTTTGAAATGGATAAAATAAAAATTGCCATTGCAAAATTATCCATGCTGCTGGAAAGACAAATTAACTATCTGATGAATGACAGGCTTAACGGCAAACTGCCACCTTTTGTAAATCTGGGGAAGCTTGGTGTTAATTTTGGCATGCAGGGTGCTCAGTTTACCGCAACTTCAACTGTAGCAGAAAATCAGACGCTTTCTTATCCAAATTATCTTCATAGTATTTCAAATAATAATGATAATCAGGATATTGTCAGCATGGGAACCAATTCAGCTCTTCTGGCAAAAAGAGTCATTGACAATACATACCAGGTGCTGGCAATTGAATTACTTAGTATTATTCAGGCTGTTGATTTTCTCAATATCAACGGCCGCTTAGCTACTCAGACAAAAAACGCCTATAATCAGTTAAGAACCATAGTCCCCAGATTTGAAGCAGATACTATTAAGTATCCTGAAATCAGAAAGATAAAAGAACACCTTGGTTCACAATTAATTAAAATTATTGAATGATTATGAAATACGCTTTAGTTACCGGAGGATCAAGGGGTATTGGAAGGGCAGTTTCTTTAAAACTGGCTGAAATGGGTTATCATGTGCTTGTTAATTACCTTTCAAATAAAGCTGAAGCTGAACAAACTGTTGCTCTTATTGAGCAACAGGGAGGCAAAGGCGAAATTATTCAGTTTGATGTTTCAAAACAGGAAGAGGTGGAGGCAGCATTAAACAGGTGGAGTGAAAATAACAAAGACGCTTATATTGAAGTACTTGTTAATAATGCAGGAATAAGGAAAGATATGCTGATGATGTGGATGGAAAACCATCACTGGCAGGAAGTAATAAATACGAACCTTAACGGCTTTTTTTACGTAACAAGATTATTACTAAAAAATATGCTGGTAAAAAAATACGGGCGTATTATAAATATAGTTTCATTGTCAGGGTTGAAAGGTTTACCCGGGCAGGTTAATTATTCAGCGGCTAAAGCAGCAGTTATTGGTGCCACAAAAGCGTTGGCTCAGGAGGTAGGCAAAAAGAATGTAACGGTTAATGCAGTTGCTCCCGGTTTTATTAAAACCGATATGACAAAGGACCTGAATGAGGATGAGCTGAAAGCACTGATACCGCTTAACCGGTTTGGCAAACCTGAAGAAGTGGCTGAATTGGTTGGATTCCTTGCTTCAGAAAAGTCTTCATATATCACAGGTGAAGTAATTTCTGTAAACGGAGGATTATATACATAAATCATACATATTCATTTAAACATGAATAGAGTTGTAATTACAGGTATTGGAATTTATTCAACAATAGGGAAAAATCTTGATGAGGTAAGAGATTCTCTGTATAAAGGCAGATCGGGTATTACATTTGATCCTGAAAGAAAGAGCTATGGTTATCAGTCGGGCCTTACAGGGAAAATAGAGCGGCCTCAGCTTAAGGGCATGCTCGACCGCAGAGCCAGGGTATGTATGCCCGAACATGCAGAATATGCCTATATGTCAACGGTTGAAGCATTAAAAACAGGTGCCGTTGATCAGGAATTTCTTAATAAAAATGAAGTTGGAATTATTTTCGGTAACGACAGTTCAACACCTCCGGTCATTGAATGTGCAGATATTATCCGCGAAAAAAGGGATACCTTGCTGGTTGGTTCAGGCTCAGTATTTCAGTCGATGAACTCATCGGTAACCATGAATTTATCTGTTATTTTCAAATTAAAAGGTATAAACTTCACGCTTTCAGGAGCATGTGCAAGCGGTTCGCATGCCATTGGCATGGGTTATTTTTTGATCAGGCATGGTTATCAGAATATGATTATCTGCGGGGGTTCACAGGAGGTTAACTTGTTTTCCGTAGGTAGTTTTGATGCTCTTGGTGCATTTTCAAAAAGGGAATCAACACCCGAAAAAGCCTCAAGACCTTTTGATAAAAACAGAGACGGATTGGTACCAAGCGGAGGAGCCGCTACGGTTATACTTGAAAGTTATGAACATGCTGTAAAACGAGGCGCTCCCATTGTAGCTGAAGTTGTTGGTTATGGCTTTTCTTCCGACGGAGTCCATATTTCGGTGCCTGATGTTGACGGGCCTGTGCGGGCTATTTCAATGGCATTAAAAGACGCAGGAGTTAAACCTGAAGAAATTGATTATATCAACGCCCATGCTACTTCAACCCCATTGGGCGATCAGAATGAAGCAAAAGCTATTGACCAGGTTTTTGGAAATGTAAAGCCATTGGTTTCTTCGACCAAATCAATGACCGGACATGAAATGTGGATGGCTGGTGCAAGTGAAATAGTATATTCCATCCTGATGATGCAAAATTCATTTGTTGCCCCCAACATTAATTTCGAAGAACCTGATGAGTTTAGTGCAAAACTTAATATTACCAATAAAACTGTAAACAAAAAAATAAATATTTTCCTATCCAATTCATTTGGATTTGGAGGTACAAATTCAGCATTAATTATAAAAAAGTTTCACTAATTTTAGAAATAATTTTATTTTATGAACAAAGAGGATATTATTAAGACGATTAATGATTTTCTGGTGGAGGAATTTGAAATTGATGAAAGTAAAATATCCCCTGATGCTCACCTGAAGAATGATCTGGGACTTGAAAGCCTTGATTTTGTTGATATTGCAGTCATTGTCCAGAAAGAATTCGGGCTTACCCTTAAAGGGGAGGAAATGACGGGAATAAAAAATTTAAATGATTTGTACAATTATATTTTTAACGCTTTACAAAAGAAATAAATTTTGTGGCTTCATGGAAAGGTAAAACCCGTGGCGGGCTTACTGGCTATAAAATATTTGTCTGGGTTTTAAAATACGCCGGGATTAATTTTGCCTATTTTCTTTTGCGTTTTGTGGTTTTATATTATTTCATTTTTACCCCCCGTTCATTTTGGGTTACTTATAAATTTTACAGAAAAAGACTTTCAATGGGAGTCTGGAAGTCAGTGCTGTATGTTTTGCGTAATTATTATTCCTTTGGTCAGGTGATGCTTGATAAAGTTGCTGTTATGGCTGGTTTTAAAGTTAATTTTCATTTTAACTATGACGGTGAACAATACCTTAGAAAAATGGTTGAGGATAAAACTGGGGGATTGCTTATCAGCGCCCATATTGGCAACTTTGAAATGGCAGGATTTATGCTTGAAAGGCTGAAGACAGATATCAATATAATCATGTATGATGCCGAACATCAAAGAATAAAAAATTACCTTTCTACCGTAACCAAACGAAATTTTAATGTAATTGTAATCAAAGATGACCAGTCGCATATTTATGAAATTAATAAAGCTTTTGCCAACAAACAGATAGTATGCATACATGGAGACAGATTTGTTAAAGGCAGTAAAACCATAAAGACCAGATTTCTTGGAGCTGATGCTTCGTTTCCTACAGGACCTTTTTATCTGGCCATGAAATTCAATATTCCGGTTTCGTTCGTTTTTGCCATGAAAGAAGGCCGAAATAAATATCATTTTTATGCTACCCCCCAAAAAATATATCAGCAGGAAGGATTACAGGAAAAAAGAGATAAAACCATTGCCTGTATTATTAATGATTACATCAGGGAGTTTGAAAAAATTATAAAAAAATATCCTGAACAATGGTTTAATTATTATGATTTCTGGGAAAAGATGACAGAAAATAAGTAGATTTAACCGAATTTATTTTTTAATCCGGATTAGTCATCAGGAGTGTAACGAATTA
>CAZBCB010000266.1:0-4867 GCA_964489905.1 uncultured Bacteroidales bacterium | reverse complement strand
AGAATAGCCATGAGGGGTTATTTGTATTATAATGATTATCAGCGTTTTATTTTAATTATGATCCATATTGTTTAAATCCAAAGCCATTTAAATTCCTTTTTCAAAAAATTTTTTTTGGGGTATTATTGTTTTTATAAAAAAAACCTCTACCTTTGCGAGCCTATTTTAAAAAGGTAAAACAATAATATAAATGCCAACGATACAACAATTAGTCCGCAAAGGGAGATCGAAAATTGAAGAAAAGAGTAAAGCTCCGGCATTGAACGGATGCCCGCAGAAGAGGGGTGTTTGTACACGTGTATATACTACTACACCCAAAAAGCCCAATTCAGCCATGCGTAAGGTGGCCAGGGTGAGGTTGACTCATGGTGTGGAAGTTACTGCTTACATACCGGGTGAAGGGCATAATCTGCAGGAACACTCAATTGTTTTAATTCGCGGCGGAAGGGTAAAAGATTTGCCGGGTGTGCGTTATCACTTAATCAGAGGCACGCTTGATGCCTCCGGAGTTGAAGGACGCAATCAACGCCGTTCGAAATACGGAACCAAGAAACCAAAAAAATGATAATTGCAAAAGTATAAACAGCGATGAGAAAGACAAAACCAAAAAGAAGGCTATTATCACCCGATCCTAAGTTTAATGATCCTTTGGTTACAAGGTTTATCAATAACCTGATGCGCCGGGGCAAAAAAAGTGTAGCCTACCGGATATTTTATGATGCATTGGATATTATTGAAAAAAGAGCCAAGGATATAGAAGGAACTCCGCTGGATATATGGAAAAAAGCATTAGAAAACATAACACCCCAGGTAGAAGTTAAAAGCCGAAGGGTTGGTGGTGCCACATTTCAGGTGCCTACCGAAATAAGACCCGACCGGAAAATTTCTATCAGTATGAAAAACCTTATTTTCTTTGCAAAAAAGAGAACAGGTAACTCAATGAGTGATAAACTGGCATCAGAAATTCTTGCTGCCTATAAAGAAGAAGGAGGAGCATTCAAAAAGAAGGAAGATACCCATAAAATGGCTGAAGCCAATAAGGCTTTTGCACATTTCAGGTTTTAAAGGTATTTGACATAATGACTTTTTGAATATAGTTCACACTAGCTGATAATTAGTGCAAGATGAGTATAGATTTAAAATATACGAGGAATATTGGCATTATGGCTCATATAGACGCCGGTAAAACTACCACTACCGAGCGCATTCTTTTTTATACGGGCATGGTGCACAGAATGGGTGAAGTGCACGAAGGAACAGCCACAATGGACTGGATGGTGCAGGAACAGGAAAGAGGAATTACCATCACAGCAGCATCAACTACTACATACTGGAAATATCACAACGAAGAATACAAAATCAATATCATTGATACACCGGGTCATGTTGACTTCACCGTTGAAGTAGAAAGATCATTGCGTGTACTCGATGGTGCAATAGCGGTATTTTGTGCAGTCGGCGGTGTTGAACCCCAGTCAGAAACCGTCTGGCGCCAGGCAGATAAATATAATGTTCCGCGAATTGCTTTTGTGAACAAAATGGACAGACCTGGAGCTGACTTTTTTGGCGTTGTGCATCAAATCAAGGAAAAACTGGGAGCCAATCCGGTACCCATGCAAATACCCATAGGGGCAGAAGATAATTTTATTGGCCTTGTTGATTTGATTGAACGTCGGGCAATCGTCTGGAAAGAAGATGAAAAGTTGGGTATGCGTTATGAATATACCGATATACCCGTTGAAATGGTTGACGAAGTGGAAATGTGGCGTGAAAAACTGATTGAAGCAGTATGTGAACTCGATGATGATTTACTGGAGAGATTCCTTGAAGACCGCGCTTCCATTACTGTCGAAGAATTTATGGAGCATACACGGAAGGCGGTAATCAATCAGCGTATTGTTCCCGTATTATGTGGTGCAGCTTTTAAAAACAAAGGTATTCAGCGTTTGCTGGATGCTATTTGCTGCCTCCTTCCAAGCCCGCTTGATATTGAAACCGTTAAAGGGACAAATCCCTACACCAATAAAACTGAAGAAAGAAAGGCTGATATTAATGAACCACTCTCCGCACTTGCCTTTAAAATTGCTACCGATCCCTATGTAGGCCGCCTGGTTTACTTACGTGTTTATTCAGGTTTTGTTGTTCCCGGCCTTTCTGTCCTGAACCCGCGTACCGGGAAAAAAGACCGTATCAACAGGCTATACCAGATGCATGCCAATAAGCAAAATCCGAAAGAAAGAATTGAAGCCGGTGACATTTGTGCCGCAGTTGGATTAAAAGATGTAGTTACCGGAGATACTATTTGCGATATCAAGCACCCGATTTTCTTCGAATCAATGACATTCCCTGAACCGGTAATTGGTATTGCCATTGAACCTAAAACACAGGCCGATATTGATCGGTTGGGAATGGCACTTAACAAGCTTGCAGAGGAAGACCCCACTTTTAAGGTTAAAATAGATGAAGACTCAGGTCAGACCATAATAAGCGGAATGGGTGAATTACACCTTGAGATATTGCTTGACAGGCTGAGACGCGAGTTTAATGTTGAATGCAACCAGGGCAAACCACAGGTTGCCTATAAAGAAGCACTTGCAAATGTGGTGAATCACCGTGAAGTTTTTAAAAAGCAAACCGGTGGCAAAGGAAAATATGCCGATATCATTGTTGAATTTGCCCCTGCTGATAAAGGTATTTCAGGACTTCAGTTTATCGACGAAGTAAAAGGCGGCAATATTCCCCGTGAATATATACCATCGGTTGAAAAAGGATTCCGTGATGCTATCAGAAATGGTGTTTTAGCCAGCTTCCCCATGGAAAACCTTAAGGTAACCCTGAAAGATGGTTCATACCACCCTGTTGATTCTGACTCCCTTTCATTTGAAATTGCTGCAAAACAGGCGTTCAGACATGCACTGAAAAAAGCTAAAATCAATCTGCTCGAACCTGTTATGTCAGTTGAAGTAGTTACACCTGAAGAATATATGGGTGATGTGATTGCTGATTTCAACCGACGCCGGGGTCAGATTACAGGCATGGAATCAAAAGCATCAGCCAGGGTAATTAAAGCTTTAGTACCACTGGCAGAAATGTTTGGTTATGTTACTGTCTTGCGCACACTTAGTTCGGGACGTGCAACTTCATCCATGGAATTCTCACATTATGCTGAAGTTCCGCCTGATATAGCCAACGAAGTAATTGAAAAGACAACAGGTATTAAATCATTGATGATATAATTAAAATACGCGATATAAATGAGCCAGAAAATAAGAATAAAGCTAAAATCGTACGATCACAACCTGGTGGATAAGTCAGCCGAAAAGATTGTAAAGACTGTAAAGTCGACCGGTGCTGTGGTTAGCGGGCCTATACCCCTACCTACTCACAAAAGGATTTACACAGTATTGCGTTCACCTTTTGTGAATAAGAAATCAAGAGAGCAGTTTCAGCTATCCTCACATAAAAGATTGCTTGAAATATACAGCTCTACGCCAAAAACCATTGACGCACTCATGAAATTAGAGTTGCCCAGTGGTGTTGAAGTTGAAATTAAAGTTTGATTTTTATTATTGAAATTATAAAACAATGCCGGGATTAATTGGTAAAAAAATCGGAATGACCTCAGTATTTGACGAAAACGGGAATAACATACCCTGTACCGTTTTGCAGGTCGGCCCTTGTGTGATTACTCAGGTAAAAACCAGGGAGAAAGACGGCTATGCCGCTATACAAATGGCTTTCGATGATAAGAAGGAAAAAAACACGCCGAAGGCAATGATAGGCCATTTTAAAAAGGCCAATACAACACCCAAAAGAAAAGTAATTGAACTGAAAGGGTTTATACGCGACTGGAAAGTTGGGGATATTATTACGGTTGATTATTTTCATGATGATCCCTGGCTTGATGTTTCAGCTATTTCAAAAGGAAAAGGTTTTCAGGGTGTCATTAAAAGACATCATTTTGGCGGTGTTGGAGATTCAACCCATGGCCAGCATGACCGTTCACGGGCACCTGGTTCACTCGGCGGATCATCATATCCTTCAAGAGTATTCAGAGGCCTTAGAATGGCAGGCCGCACCGGAGGAAAAAAGACTAAAATCACAAACCTTAAGGTGATGAAGATAATTCCTGAGGATAACCTTTTATTACTGAAAGGCTCTGTTCCCGGATCGAAAGGATCTTATGTCATCGTTGAAAGCCCCGATAGAATTTAAAAAGTATTTAATTATGGAAGTTGCAGTATTCAACATAGCCGGAAAAGATACCGGCAGAAAAGTAGAACTGAAGGATACTATCTTCGGGATTGAACCAAATGATCATGCTATTTACCTTGATGTAAAGCAGTATATGGCTAACAAACGCCAGGGAACTCATAAATCAAAACAAAGAAATGAAGTTTCTGGCAGTACCCGTAAGATAAAAAGGCAAAAAGGAACAGGTACAGCGCGGGCCGGTAGCATTAAAAATCCGCTATTCGTGGGAGGTGGTCGTATATTTGGACCCCAGCCGCGTGATTACTATTTCAAGCTTAACAAAAAGGTAAAACAACTGGCTCGTAAATCAGCATTGACTTACAAGGCAAAAAATAATGAAATTAAAGTAGTGGAAGATTTTTCACTGGATACCATTAAAACAAAAGAATATGTTTCCATTATCAATAACCTTGAGATTGCCGATAAAAAGTCATTGCTTGTTCTCAGCAAACCGAATAAAAACATATCTTTGTCATCCCGGAATATACCCAATACAAAAGTTGTAACTTATTCTGAATTAAACACTTACGATATTCTTAATAGTGATTCTCTTGTATTGACGGAAAGTTCCGTTGAGAATATCCAGCAAATTTTATAATAAAAAAACAGAAAG
>CAZBCB010000265.1:0-4869 GCA_964489905.1 uncultured Bacteroidales bacterium | reverse complement strand
TTAGGGTTTTTGGGGCCAGGAATCGACAGATTCCTGGTTTTTTTATTTGTTATTTTGCAATATTTAATTTTAAAAACTTAATAAATTATATCCATAAAAACATAAATTTTTTGTTCTTTTGCAGTAACAATAGTTATTAAGATTCACTATGTTAAAACTTTACAGGAGTATATGGACAAAGTGCTGTAATTCAATTTGTTCCATTCGTTTTTTTAATAGTAACAATATTGAGATATTAACCGTAACAGGATTTAAATCAGGAAATTATATAATTACCAGTGAACTACTAAATAAACCGTTAAATTATGAAATTGCTGAAATAACTTTTGTAGAGCTTGATGGTTTCACTGTATCAGCTACTGCAAGGCTTACCCAACATGATTTAAGCGACATACTGATAACATCTGATGATAAGGAAATCACAGGGTTTTCCATGCTTAATATTACCGATCTTGATTTTGAACAAATACCTTCATTAGCTCTGTCTCATAATATCGAAGTTGATATCGGCCAACCTGTTGCTGTTGTTGGTTTTCAATATGATAATCCTAATCTTACCATTAAATCAGGAATTTTATCTACGGTTGTTTTTCATAATGACATCAGATATCTGCAATTTGATGGATCAATTATTTCAGGCAATTCAGGAAGTCCGCTTATAGACCTCGAAAGTCAGGAAGTACTTGGTATTATCGGGTATAAACTCGACCGAAGAAATAAAGCGCATGAGCAGATGATGGACATTATCAGATCCAATATCAACATGCTTGAAAATGCACAGGGGGAAATTGATATAAAAGGCGTTGACCCGATACAGGTTTTAATTGCATGGCAGAAACAAATCAAACAGTTATCCAATGAAATATATAAAACTTCCGGGCAGGTATCGGGTATTGCTATAGATATTCAAATAGTTAAAAAATTAATTACTTCAACAGGCATTGAGCCTTTCTGGTTGCATAAGAATTCGTTATAAAACATTTTCATTTCTTTCATCATCCTTTTTTTGCTTTCTGAGGTATTATCTAAATCTTCTGTAAATCCAACCATCATGAATTAACAAATTCATGGTACTTCGGATAAAAAATATTTCGTTATTTATATTTTATTAATCATTCAGGTTTCGTACCTTTATATTTCCCGTTAATCTGAGATTGGTCATTAGAATTGTAAAAAATATCAATATCCAGTTTCTACTGACGATTTGTGTTAATGTAAAACCTAAAACAACCTAATCATGCGATCAGGCAATTATAACAATCAATTTAGTGTGCATGCCATTGCAGGTACCTATGTAGTTACGTTAGGATTCGATGCCAAAAAGGAGGCTGCAAAAAACCTGCTGGGTTTTGCCATTCACCGCAGTGAATTTGATAAGAATAACAAGGTTATCGAAGCATACTGGCTAAAAGGGTATAAACCTTTTAAAGAGGTTGTTCCTAATCCTCTGACAGGTATGCGTTATTCAACATACGAACATCCTGTGCAGTCATTTATCTGGGCTGATTTCACTGTTAAGCCCGGTAAAACTTATGAATATAAAATTGTTCCTGTATCAGGGCAACCCAAAAAACTTGAATATGCCGATCCGCTGGTGGTAAGAATAACCGCCGAACCATCAGAACATCCTCTGCATGAAATTTATTTTAATCGTGCTGCTGCCGCCAGTCAGGCCTATGCAGAGAAGTTTGATAACAAAAAGCCAACTGATAAAAATTTGACAAAGGCTGAAAAGGAAAAACGTTACGAATGGCTGTCAAGAGGGCTTTATGAGGCTGTATGTAATTTCATCAAACAGGCACAAGGGCATGAATATGCTTTATATGCAGCCCTTTATGAGCTCGATTATGTACCGGCACTTAAAGAATTTAAAGATGCTGTTGATGCAGGGGCAGATGTTAAGATTATTTATGAGGCACGTGCTGGTAAAACACAAACCCTTCAAAACGAAAATGCTTTGCGTGAAGCAGGTTTCAATATTAATGACAGAAAAGTAACCTTTGCACGCAAAAACACGGATGGTATCCCGCATAACAAGTTTATGATCCTGCTCAAGAATAACAAACCATTAATGGTCTGGACAGGCAGTACTAACCTGTCAGAAGGCGGCATCTTTGGTCATGCAAATGTAGGGCATGTTGTAAAAGATGCGTCGGTAGCTGCAGAATATCTTAAATACTGGCTAATGCTAAAAGATGACCCGGATAAACAGACTCTTGTAAAAAAAGTGACATCTACATGGCCTGATATTACCGAAAAAGATATAGAGAAAAACGGCATTTCAGTTGTCTTCAGTCCCCGGCGGGGTTATAATATGCTTAACCTTTACGCCGGGCTTTTCGGGAACACAAGCCGTATGGCAAATATCACCCTACCCTTTAATCTTGATAAACGGTTTGTCACCCAAATTGAGGAAACATCGCCTGCCATCAGGTACATAATTTTAAACAGCGGTAAAAAGAATCTCGATATCGCAACAAAATATAACCCCGATCCCGATGTTGTTATCGCACCTGGCAGCAAAATAGATAAGCAGTGGCATCAATGGCTCAATGAGATACATACAGGACTTAACGGCGCTAATGTGCTTTATATTCACACCAAATTTTTACTTGTTGACCCCCTTGGCAATAAACCCCTGTTAATAACCGGTTCGGCCAATTTCAGCGAACCATCAACCAATAAAAACGATGAAAATATGCTGATAATACCATGCAGCAATAAAAATGGGGAAACCAGAGTGCAGGATATATACCTTGGTGAATTTTTCAGGCTTTTCGACCATTTGTATTTCAGATACCTGCAAAATATTGACAACTCAAGCCCCGAAGAACAGCAAAAAAGACGATTTTTAAAATCAGACCCCGCCGAATGGGTACCAGCTTATTTTAAGCCGTCAACTGACAGATACAAGCGCAGAAATATCTTCAGTTATGGGTTTGGCAATAATAATTAATCAAATAAAAATATACTGGAAAATATACTGGTATTAAATATTATTTTTCAGTAATTTTATTGTTGAATACATATTCTCAGTTATCAGGAAAAAAATAGTATTAACCTAAATCATTAAACTTATGAACCCATATTATTCGCCTCTTTGCATCACGCCTCCCCATATCATTGAAAAAATCATTGAAAGAGGAAGCAAAAAACAAAAGGAAAGAGCACTTAAACTTCTGAGAATATCAGGCCATATTCGCGGCTGGCGGCAAACACGTAGGGGAATTATTATACCATCTGCCATGCCGGCTCACGGCGTTAAACATAGATTGGTTTATAATGCAAAATTTGGTGCTGAACTGCCAGGCGAACGGGTGCGCAAAGAAGGGGATAATCCCACCGGTGATATGGCTGTTGATGAAGCTTATGATGGTACCGGCATGACATACGATTTATATCACGATATCTTTAACCGTAATTCTCTTGATGATCAAGGCATGCAACTTATTTCAACCGTACATTACCTTGAAGGATATGATAATGCATTCTGGGACGGCGAGCAAATGGTTTTTGGTGACGGCGATGAAGACCTCCCCGAATCAGAAAGGCTTTTTAACCGTTTTACAATCGCTCCTGATATTATTGGCCACGAGCTTACACATGGCGTAACTGAACATTCAGCAGGACTAGTATATTGGGATCAACCCGGCGCATTGAATGAATCGTTTTCAGACGTATTTGGGATTCTTGTGAAACAACGTATGCTTAACCAAAGAGCTGATGAAGCCGACTGGCTTATCGGAAAAGGTCTGTTTACAGAAAATGTAAATGGTGATGCTTTACGGTCAATGAAAGAACCGGGGTCGGCTTATGATGATGCTATAATAGGAAAAGATCCGCAACCCGGGCACATGAAAGACTATATAAACACAATATCCGATAACGGAGGTGTGCACATCAACTCAGGCATACCCAACAGGGCTTTTTATCTGGCTGCAACAGCTATTGGCGGCTATGCATGGGAAAAAGCAGGTAAAATATGGTACCTTACCCTTAAAGACAAACTGAATGAACGGTCTGATTTTCAGGATGCTGCCAATAAAACGGTACTGGTTGCCGGTGAGTTGTTTGGCAGTACAAGTGATGAAAAGAAAGCCGTAAAAAATGCATGGAAAGAAATTGGGATTACTGTCAATTCAGATTCAAAAAGCGGATGTAACTTTTTCAGAAAGTTTTTTTAAGAACCAAGGAGGACAAAGTATTTATATAACCACATTATGAACGAACCAATTATTATCGAGTTTGAGCGCACAGGAGGTTTTGCAGGTATCACGCTGAGCAATACAATAAACAGCAATGAGTTACCAGCAGATGAAGCTGCTAAACTTAAAGAATTATTATTTAATGCAGATTTAACTGACCAATGCTTTGAAACGGAAGAAAAAGCAGCATCCCCCGATCAGTTTTTTTACAGATTTACCGTTAAAATCGGTGAAAAGGAATTTACCTGTCATTACCAGGAAAATCAGTTACCTCCGTCTGCAAGGCCACTAATCCGCTACCTTACCTTAAAAAAAAGAAAATAACCATAATAAATCGGTTTAAACATCATTAATTCATCATATCGGTCAATTTTAGTACACCATACCAACATAAACAGGCTTGTTTTTGCCTGATATAATTAACCCAATTCGTCAATAGAAACAATATTTTTAAAAACAAACTGCGTTTCTGTTGACTAATCTTGGATTAATATTTATGCTTGTAATATAATATTGTTGAAAATATCTACATTTGCCTTTCATTGATTATGCATTGCTTTGTTTATTATTGCAGTTTTAAAATGATTTGTCTTAATTAGATCGGCATTTTAATTATTTTCAACTTTATATGCCATTATTAAAGAATATTTTATTCAGATTTGTA
>CAZBCB010000264.1:0-4878 GCA_964489905.1 uncultured Bacteroidales bacterium | reverse complement strand
CTTTTAAAATTTACCCTAAAAATAAAAACTTTTAAGTCATATTTTATTGAATATCAATGAAATTCAGTGTTTTACTTATTTAATTAAGTGTTTTTCGTATCAAATGTTAATTATGTTATTTTTAATCGCAAATTTGACCATATCCACAGATGTTTTTAAATTGAGTTTCTGCATGATATGATTTTTATGCGTTTCTACGGTACGGACACTGATATACAGTTTTTCTGCAATTTCTTTATTAGTCATACTGCTTCCCCAGAGCTTCAGAATCTCAATCTCTCTTGCACTAAGGTTTTTTATATCTGACGAATTGTCTTCTCCCTTTAATTTATGTATGTAGTTATTAAGCAACAGGTTTGTAATTGATTTACTGAAATAGTCATATCCGTTGCGCAAAGTGTAAATGGCTTCAATGAGCTCATTTCTGTCAGTGTCCTTTGAAAGAAATCCTTTGGCGCCTGCCTTTATGGTTTTAAGCACAGCATCTTCCTCGTTGTGTACCGAAATAATCAGTATTTTTATTTTTGGATAATTAACATTAATCTGTGTTATCAGGTTCAGATTGGGTGTTGTCATTTCATACAAATTGATAATCAGTATGTGCGGCTGCATCGTCCTTAGGCTTTCAAAAAGCTGATTCTTCGAATTAACCGTGATTCCGGTTTCAATATTTTCGGCATCTTTCAGCAACATCATTATACCTTCCTGCACCAGCTTATGTTCATCATATATGCCAATTATTATCTTATTCATATTGTATTATGAATTAAACAAAATAACTGCAGTCTTTTGTTTGCCGTTCATCAGCACAGTTAATGGATTCTTAAACCTGACGTGTTTCAGAAAATTGGTCTGATGGACAATTTCCTGTTTTTGCAGGATACTCCAGTTTATATAGTCAGACCTTGATGAATCCTGAACGGAGAAATACCCTATATTCATTGAGGTCACATTGTGAAAGAAATGTGAACCAAGCGACGAATCAAGCGGAAAATTAGCCAGACTAATTTCTACAATCACTTTAGCATTTGATATCTGCGACCATATTACGGGTAGTCCCAGAAAAGGGTCTCGCGTACCCCACCGGCCAGGGCCTATAAGAATATAAGGCCGGTTTTGTCTGATCATTTTGTTATTGATAAATTCAACTTCAGATGCAATTTCATAGGTTTTGAGCTTGTTAAAGCGTTCATTGTCAACAAATACTACATCCTGTATGTTGTTTAGTTCTCCGTTTCCCAGGCTTGAAGTGGTAAAGAGTACTATTTTTGATTTGTCAAGCCGGCTGAAATCAATATCCTGATTAAGCTGGCTTCCTACAAGAGGCTTTATTTGCAGCAGATAAAATGACGGCAGGTTATTAACCGTACGGTTCAGGTCAACTGCATATTCAATTTCAACCGGAGCGCCAAGTGCTTCCTTTACCGTGTCAAGCATCAGATGAATAGTTCTGGCAAGCGGTATGTAATCAAATTTCAGAATATCAGCAAAATTTATTATTCTTGGCCCGGCAGTTCCTAATCCTGGTTCAATCTGGTCATTTGCAGGATTATACACTGAAACACAATGTTTGAGTGACCCGTGTTTTTCAGCTTCACTAATATTAAGTAATGCCAGTGATGCCAGCTCGCCTTTGTTCAGATAGTCAAAATTCTGTTTTGAACAATCGAGGGCATAAAATTGTACCTGTGAACTGTTAATGAGGTCCTTGGTTGTAAACATTTCAATCTTCGGATACTTTGGCGAAAAACGATATGATTTCCATCCTTCAACAACATAAGTACCCAATCCAAACGCAGCAACTGCAAATCCTTCGTCAGCTTTCATATGCGCCACAGGGTAATAATTTATCGATTGTGCTATACCGCTGATATGGGGATAATAATAATTATCATATTGATTGCCTATTAATTCCTGCAGTACCACTGCCATTTTTTCTTCTTCAACTTTACGGTGAATAGCCCTGAAATAACTTTTTGAACTGTCGGAATAAATGGAAGCGAAAACAAGTTTAATCGCTTTAATCAGGTTGGTCAGGACAGCTGATTTTTGCGTCCGTTTATTGGGAATAATATATGTGTCAAAAACGCCTGCAAAGGGTTGGGAGAGTGAATCTTCAGAAAGACTTGACGAGCGGATTGCTATGGGCCTGTCAACCTGCTCAACAAAAAATTCAAGCTTTTTTATTAAGGCAGGTGAAAGATTAGCCTTCACAAAATGATTTCTGATTTCTTTATAAGTAAGGTTGGTATTGATTATTATTTCAAAAAGCCTGTTTTTTTCAATAAAGTAATCGAACTCATCTGTGCCGATTATAACGGTTTTGGGTGTCCTTATGTTTATTTCTTTTGTTACCTCCGAAAAATCGAGGTTATAAACCAGTGCATTAATGAAAGCGAGTCCTCTTCCTTTGCCACCAAAAGAGCCTCCGGCAAAAGTTACAATGTTTTTTTCATCAAGTGTGGCTGTTTCATCAAAGTTAAGCACTTTGCCTCTTTTTTTCTCTTCTTTGTATTTTTGTATTGTTTCAATAAAGAAACGCCGAGATTCTTTAACCTCGCTGAAATCGCCGACTTTCATCGGATTAAGCGTCCTGGCCAGTTCAATTTCACCCCTTGACATTAACCAGAGTGAAAATTGATTTTCAGAAGCATGCAGGTAAAATGATTCGTCTGGTATTTGTTGCAGTAATGCTTCAAACTCGCGCAAGGAATGGGCTACTGCAATTTCTTTCCCTTCTTTGTCCCTGAAAACAAAATCACCGAAACCGATATAATAGGTGAGGAACTTTTTTAAATCGTTTAATAATGTTTCCGAATTTTTGTTTATAAAGGTAACGTTCAGCTTTTTAGCAATACGTTCATTCCTTTTATCCGATGACTGCAAAATAATAGGCAGATTCAGAACATGCGACTGGACATGTTTGATGAATTTTATCCCTGCTTTTTTATCCATCTTGCCATCTCTTTCAAATTCCACATCAGATATCACGCACAAAAGAAAATCTTTATATTTTTCAAAAACATACATAGCATCCTCATAATTTTTTGCGAGCAATATCTTTGGCCTCGACCTCATTTTGCATATTTTGTCAAGTTCATTTTTTTCAACTTCGGGCAATAGCTGCTGTACCTGACCGAATACAATGGCATAAAGCATCTGAAGGTATTTTGAATAATATACCGCAGAATCCTCAATCAATAATATTACCCTTACAAGGCCAATACGGGTGTCATTGTCAACATTTGCCCTGTCTTCTATTGATTTTACAATAGCAAAGAAAATTTGTGAATTTCCGCTCCAGACAAACAGCTTATCGATTGATTTTATCTGAGGTACCAGTTCTTCAAAATACTGGATATTGCTTTTCTGGTTGAGTAACAAATAAACCAGCAGGTTTGGCTTTTTTTGCTTTATCTGTTGGCTTAAAGTTACCGGTGTTTCTTTGTCAAGTCCAACCATTATAATAACCAGGTCGAAATGGGTTGTATCAAGCAATTCAATGGCTTCTTCAGGAGATGTAACGCCCGTGATGCGCGGCAGGGAGAACAGGCTGTATTGATATATTATTCCCATAAACTGCTCAAAAAAGCTGTCTTCATTTTCAAGTATGAAGGCATCATATAATGTGGCCACAAAAAGTATTTCTTTAACCTTGTATTTCATCATATCAAGGTAAATATATTTGTCTATGGTCTGCTGGTTAAAAAATAACTGCAGTGGTCTTTTGTTTCTTATCAGCGACTGGCGGTATTCATCAGGTTTATAAGGTTCAATTTCCTTGAATTTGGTCTTGCTGTATATTTCTCTGCCTTTATAATTATTAATATAGCCGCTCAGCAGTTTTCCTATATTAATGATAAGCTGACGTTCTTCTTTCAGAAAAGGGCCTTCGTAAACCACAGGAAATTCCTTAAGGTAATACACTTCTATGCTCCCTTTCTTATTGTCAATAGTTATGAAGTTTTCACGCTGAACCCATTGAGTTTCATTAAAGTGCCGGCTGTTGTATGTCTGTCCTTCATAACTGATTCTAACAGCCGTATATTTAGGATATTGCCACGATTTGGGCAGGAGTTCAGCAATTTTCTGTAATGTTCTGTCAATAGGCAAACCTTCTGAAATAATAAGAGAAGTCTGGTTTATTATCTGTAATTCTTTTACTCTTTCCCTGTTTTCGTGTAACAGTGAATAAAATACATCTTTTGCAGCCGAACCTGCTATTAACCCTGCCATATTAATCAACAGGTTACGTTCTTCTTTCAAAAACGGCCCCTCATCGGCAACAGGAAATTCTTTCAGATAAAACACTTCAATTATTCCTTTGACTCCATTGGGCGCTTCAAAATCCTGCCGCTGAACCCATGGTGTTTCTTTAAAATTCTTACTGGTAAATATATGGGAGTCAAATTTTATTCGTGCAACCGAATATTCGGGATATTGATAAGCTTCAGGAAGTATGTTGCAGATTATCTGCAGTGAATCTTCAATTGATTTACTCTGACGTAAAATTAATGCTGTCTGATTAAGTCCTCGTAACTCTTTCAGGCGTTCGGCATTTTTTATCAACAGTTCTTGTAATGACTTTTGTGATACTGTTCCTGAAATTAATATTGCCAGATTATTCAGCAGGTCACGTTCTTCTTTTAAAAAAGGGCCTTCATCAGCCGAGGGAAATTCCTTTAGATAAAATATTTCTATTTTTCCTTTTTTACCATCAGGCGTTTCAAATTGTTGTTGCTGCACCCAGGGCGTTTCCTTAAAACGTTTGCTCTTAAATACATGGTTGCCAAAAATAATTCTTGCTACTGTATACTCGGGATATTGCCATGCCTCGGGCAGGAATGAGCATACCTCCTGCAAAGCTTCTTCTATAGC
>CAZBCB010000263.1:0-4937 GCA_964489905.1 uncultured Bacteroidales bacterium | reverse complement strand
TTACACTGGCAGTAGTCGGGGTAACGGTTACTCCGGTTACAGGGACTGTAGTGGTAACAGGTTCTTTACCAAAAACCAACTCACCATCAACATATAAAGGGATAGAAGGCATTTGTTTTAATTCTGTTGTAATACCCTGCCATGAAGGATCATTAGAAGCATCCCATGCACTTGCCGGAGCATCATAAGGTAGTCTTATTCTCATCTGTGCTTCTTTTCTGTCATATTGTTGACCACCCGGCCAGATTTCAATACCCGGAAGATAAGTAACCTCAGTGTAATAAATACCGGCTGCTTCGTTTGCAGGAAGCAAATTAGTAAAAGAAACTACTCCGGTATTATTTGATGAAACAACATAATCAGATGGCTTATAGCCTGCATTAAGACCTTCTGAAATATTAACATATATTCTGAACTTATATGATTTACCTTCACGGGCAGGCCATGCAGTATGATTGTATGTCCATACAGACCATTCAGAATAGGTTGTACCGGAAGCATTGGATTTCGCTTCAACAAAATATTCATCACTTGGAGTTTCAGGTACAGGGAAATTAGCTAATGGTGTACCTCCGAAATCAATTACAAATTTTGCCAGTAATCCTGAAAACAAAGCATTATAATCGCATGCAACTTCATTATTGGTATAGTTTGCCCTGTCATCGGTATAGCTGTCATCACTTCCCGGGCCTCCAACTAATGCACCATATAATATGTGTCTTGATTCTGCCGGAGGTCCATTCTGATTATTTGACCAGCAGCCATGGGCTGTCCTGTGATGAGGACGTACAGGAGGATTTTTCCCGAAACCACAGACAAAACTTCTGTTCTGGGGATTGCTACCCAGAGCATAGTTCATTTGTTTCAAAGAAAAATTATAATACTTAGTCTTTTTTTCAGAGCTCGTTGCAACATCTGAGTAATAGGCAGCAAGAAAAGCTGTATTTATTGCATAACGTAACGACCCCCATACATCAAGAAAAGCAAGCCCTCCTGGGGTATAAGTAATTCTTGTACCATTATATCCATCGGTCCAATAATCAAGATGCCGTTCAGCATCAATTTTATATTTGTCTTTTCCGGTGAGCTTAGCAAGCAAAACATAACATCCGAATGATTTATCATCCCAGGCAATAGTCCATTTATACTGTTTAACGGCTTCCTGACCTTCGTTGCTTAAATTGTCATAATAACTTTCGGCTTTGTTTAAGTAAGACTGATCACCGGTAGCTCTATAGAGCCAGATTGCTCCCCAAACGAGTTCATCGTTATATCCGCTATAAGAACGATAATATCCGGCGGCATCAGTAATTGAAGATGAATACACTCCTTTATAGGTCTCCGCAAAGCTATAGAGTTGTTTTGCATGAGTAAGCAAAGTGGAGCTGTAGGTAGGATCATCAGATTTAAAGATAATACTTGCTGCTGCCATAGCAGCTGCAGTTTCTCCGGCAAGATCAGATCCGGGATGTGAGGCATCAATTTTATAGGCCGGACGCGACATCTTCATTATTTCAGCAGATCCCCAGAAAGCGTGATCAATACCACCATTTCCAACCTGTCCGTAAAATTCATTAGGTGCTGTATGACATTTAATAAAATAGTCGTTTACAAAACGAAGATTTCTTTTTAGGTAAGTCATCTGGCCTGATGATGTATAGCCATTAGCAAAATCTATTGCTCCCCAGGCTAATGCGGTTGCACTGAATGCCATTGGAAATCCAAATTTAACATGGTCACCGGCATCATACCATCCTCCTGTAAGATCGTGACCAACGTCAGAGCCATCATTAACAGCTGAATTACCGCGCCACGTTACCCTGTTTGTGGAAGGCAATACACCTGATTGCTGACATTCATAAAAAAACATTGATTTCTGAAGTGCTTCAGCATAATTATATGTTTGTGCTTCAGCACCAATTGTAACGTAGAAAATGAAACCTGTTAAAAAAAACAGAAGTTTCAGAATTTTTGTTTTAAGAAACAGATAAAATTGATTCATAATAATAAGGTATAGGTTAATAATTAATTAAAGGTTTATTAATGAGATATTTATAAATGGATTTGGATTCAGAAAAGGTGAAATAAAAGTAAGGGAAGGGACGATAAAATGAAGATTATAAATACCTGACTTGATTACGACTGAATGATGATTTTTTCATGACAAAAATACGACAACTCATGACGTATTTTTGTCAGGTTTGCCCGAAAATACTATATTTTATTAAGAAATGCCGTTAAATTTTCGGTACGATCAATATTAAATTTTTTTCTTAACCTTGACCGAGCTTTTTCAACTCCTCTTGTCGAAATATTTAATAAAGAGGCTATTTCCTTTGTACTGAGGTCTAATTTTAAATATGTACAAAGCTTAAGATAGGTTAAACTTAAATCAGGGTATTCGCGCTTTAGCCGTTTAATATAGTCTCCATGTACTTCATTAAAGTGTTTTTCAAAACGCTCCCAGTCTTTATCGGTTCTGAATTCGTTATTAATAGTGTCACTGAGTTCAATAATTCCTTTTTTCAGCTCGTCTGTTTTAATTGATTTGATGAACTGGGTAAGTTTATTGTTAATATTACGAAGAATATCATTTTTATGAGTCAATTGCAATGCGTAAGAAATAAGTTGAGAATTTTTTAAATTCATAAGGGCGTCTTGTTTCTCAACTTCAGCTTTAAGCTTTTCTTCGCGGAGTTGCATTTGTTCTTTTTCATTTTTTAATTTGTCTTCCAACATTTTGCGTTTTAAATCTTCTTTCTGCTTTTGCCACTCCGAAAGTCTTCTTCTGTACCAACTATAAGCAAAGAATAAGAATGTTATAATAATAAGACCACGAAACCAATTACGCATCCAGAATGGAGGAATTATAGTGATTTCCAGCTTTGCTTCACTCAGGGGAATTTCATCAATATTTTCATAATCAATTAACTGAACAATAAATGTATAATTACCTGGTTTCAGGTTAGTATATGTAACAGATTGTTTGCCGTTTAAGTCATAATTCCAGTCGGCATCAAAACCAATTAGTTTATACCTGTATTTACTGGATAAATTTCTGAACGATAATGCTGTATAATCTAATGAGACCACATTGTGTTTATATTTAAGGCGTATTTTTCGCATCAGCGAAATATCATTTTCAAGTATAACCAGACCATCTATTTTTTCGCCGATCTGAACTGTTTTATTGTAGAGTAACAAACGCGAAATAATCACGGGAGAACTGATTTGCTTTTTTAAAATACTGTCGGGGTGAAAATATATTAAACCATCAATACTGCCAAGATAGAAATTTCCTGAATCATCTTTATAAGAAGCATTTTCAATAAATGACAAACTTAATAATCCATCTGTTTTGTTATAGTTGGTGAATTTATTTTTTGTAACATCAAACATTGAAAGCCCAATATTGGTCGGCAACCAGAGATTCCCCTTCTTATCTTCAAGAATGCTTGCAATAGTGCTGTTTGGCAAACCATCCTGCATATAATATTTTGTAAAAGTATTAGTGGTGCGGTTAAACCGGTTTAAACCGTTACTTGTTCCGACCCAGATAATATGGTTTTTATCTTCATGAACAGAAAGAACCATGTTATCACTTAAAGAGCCTTCTTCCAATTTATCCTGAAAATAATTTATAAATTGCTTCTTTACAGGATCGTATGCATTAAGTCCGAAAGCTGTGGCAATCCAGATATATCCATAAGAATCAGCCATAATATCACGGATCCAATCAAGACTTATTGAATTCGGGGCATTCAGGTCCCTTATAATTTTTGTTATTTTATCGGTTTCTGGGTTTAAAATATAAATTCCCCCTCCGTTGGTTCCTACCCATAAATTTCCTTCCTTGTCCTCGAAAAAGCAACGTATGTCATCATTTGTAATGATATTTCCCTTTATTGTTCTTGAGCTATAATTTTTAACCTGCTGAGTAGCCGGGTCATACCGATAAAAGCCGTCAAGATATGTTCCAATCCATATAAATGCTTTACTATCCTGAAAAAGAGCTAGTACTGACTTATTTTTTATTTTTTCAATAAATGTTCTGGTAAACATTAATCCTTCAATCCTCTTCCAGTTTTTATCAAAAATATTAATTCCCCCACCGTCTGTACCTACCCACAGATTTCCGTTTTTATCCTTTAATATTGAAGTCACCAACATATTATCAAGAGAATTGCTGTAACCCGGATTACTTCCCAATGAATAAAAATTTGGTTTTCCCCGGGATAAAGAAATGCCTCCATGAAAATGGCCTATCCATAAATTACCCTCACGATCTATGGTGATTGCATGTACAGCATTGTTACTTAATGATTTATTATCGAATCCCAGATAGGTATATGTAATAAATTTTTCCTCAACTGCATTAAAATATGAAAGACCGCCGCCATCGGTACCTATCCAGCAATTCCCTGTATTTTCGCTATAAATTGTCCATATACGGTCTGAGGCAATTGAATTGGGGTTTCCCGGTTCATGTTTCAGAAATCTGTATTGCCCGGTTTGCGTGTTATAAATACATAACCCATTGGTATAAGTGCCTATATATAAATGACCGTCCATTCCGCCTGTAATTATTCTGATTTCAAGATCATGATTTTCAGATAATTGAATACTTTGCCATTGTTTGTTTGAAGGTGTATATTTAAAAATGCCATGATCATAAGTGGCAATCCAAATCGTATTATTATTTTCTTTATAAATTGAGGAAAAACGTGTAAACCCGCCAGGTACCTTTATTCTCTCAAGTATTGATGTTTCCGGGTTATTCCGGTTAAGTATCAGTTTATATAAACCACCTCCGTCAGTTGCAATAAAATATTCATTTCCTGATAATTGCGATAACGAAGTTACTTGTTGAAAAACGTTATTGTTTGCATCAGGAAAAAATTTGAAATGAATAAAAGAGTCTTTAGCGCGGTTGTATA
>CAZBCB010000262.1:0-4946 GCA_964489905.1 uncultured Bacteroidales bacterium | reverse complement strand
ACCGGATGGGTAATATTTCTGGTTGCTTCGTTTGTGTATCTTTCAACTATTGAGCCAACAGCCAGTTTCTGGGATTGCGGCGAATTTATCTCTTCAGCATTCAAGCTCGAAGTTGGGCATCCGCCGGGAGCACCCTTTTTTATGATAATGGCCAGGTTTTTCACCCTTTTTGCAGGCAACAATGTTGAAAACGTTGCCAAAATGGTTAATTCTATGTCGGCACTGGCCAGCGCTGCCACCATTTTGTTTTTGTTCTGGACAATAACCCATCTGGCAAAAAAAATAATTATTAAAAATGATGAATATTCGAATGCATCAATAATTGCAATTATGGGCGCCGGTGTAGTAGGCGCATTGGCTTATACTTTCTCCGATACTTTCTGGTTTTCGGCGGTTGAAGGTGAAGTTTATGCTTCTTCTTCACTCTTTACGGCACTTGTATTCTGGGCAATTCTTAAATGGGAAAATATTGCCGATGAGCCTTATGCCAATCGCTGGCTTGTTTTAATTGCCTACCTTATGGGATTGTCCATTGGCGTGCATCTGCTTAACCTTCTGGCTATTCCTGCCATAGTGCTGGTATACTATTTCCGAAAATATGAAGTCACACGTAACGGAGCTATAAAAGCCTTACTGGCAGGAGCATTAATACTTGGAGCGGTTATGTACCTTATTATTCCCGGCCTGATAAAAGTTGCTGCTTTTTTTGAATTGATGTTCGTTAATACTTTCGGACTGCCTTATGCATCAGGAATAATCTTTTATGCTCTGTTGCTTCTTTCTTTAATAGGATGGGGTGTTTATTATACTCACAAAAAAGGGAAAGTTGTCCTAAATACGGCCATTCTTTTTATAGCGGTTATTATTATAGGATATTCATCGTATGCAATGATTGTTATCCGTTCAAGCGCTGATCCTCCCATGGATCAAAACGACCCTGACAACCTTTTTTCATTACTTTATTATCTCAACCGGGAACAATATGGCGACAGGCCCCTGATTTATGGTCAGTATTTTAATGCTCCGGTTGAATCAACAAAGGAAGGCAAAGCATATATAATACCCCGCAACGGGAAATATGAAAAAGCAAGCCGTCGTCTGAAATACATCTTCAATAACAAATTTACCACCTTATTCCCACGTATGTGGAGTAGTGAAGAAGAACACATTAAGTCATATATTGAATGGGCTCGGTTGAAAGAACGCGACCTGTATGAAGCAGCCAGAGACCAGCAGGGAAATATTGTCCGTGACAGACAGGGAAATATTGTATTTGACCATAACAAGCCAAAGAAAAGCCCAACCTTCGGCCAAAACCTGAAATTTTTCTTCCGTTATCAACTGGGGCACATGTATTTCCGATATTTTATGTGGAATTTTGCAGGACGTCAGAATGATATTCAGTGTCATTCAAAATTTGAAATTACAAAAGGTAACTGGATTTCAGGGATAAGGTTCCTGGATGAATTCAGGCTTGGAAATCAGAAAGAACTCCCAAAACAATTGTTAAACAATAAAGCCCGGAATCGTTATTTTATGTTGCCACTATTACTCGGGCTCATAGGTCTTTTTTATCATTATTCAAACCACCGCAAGGATTTCTGGGTTGTAATGGTTTTGTTCGTTATGACCGGTATTGCCATCGTTGTTTATCTTAATCAATATCCCAACCAGCCCCGTGAAAGGGATTATGCCTATGCAGGCTCTTTCTATGCATTTGCTATCTGGATTGGTCTTGGAGTGCTGGCTGTACACGAAGGATTGAAAAAAATAATACCTGCTTCTTTTTCATCAACAGTGGCTTCACTTCTATGCCTTGCTGCTGTGCCCGTTCTTATGGGCTTTCAAAACTGGGATGACCACGACCGGTCAGGTCGTTATATGGCCCGCGACTTTGCTTACAATTATCTTAACTCATGTGCACCAAACGCCATATTATTTACGAATGGCGATAATGATACTTTCCCCCTCTGGTATGCCCAGGAAGTCGAAGGCATTCGCACCGACGTTAGAGTAGTAAACCTCAGCTACCTCGGAGCCGACTGGTATATTGAACAAATGCAAAGACGGGCTTATGAATCATCTCCCCTTCCTATTTCACTGACAAGAGATAAGTATGAAACCGGTAACCGTGATATTACTTACATTGTTGACCGTTTCTCTGAACCAAAGAACATAAAAGATGTACTCGACTGGATTGCAAGCGATGACCCCCGGACCAAAACGCTTCCCAACATCAATGAAAAAATAGATTATATCCCGACACGTAAATTTATTATCCCCGTTGATTCTGCAAAAGTTTTGGCTAATGGTACTGTAAATCGTGAACTGGCCGATAAAATTGAAAAGGAAATGATCTGGGAATTACCCCAGTCAAAACGGTATCTGACTAAAAACCACCTGATTATATTTGACATGCTTGCTACAAACCAGTGGGAAAGGCCTATTTATTATGCCATCACTGTATCAAGTGATAATTACCTCAACCTTGACAAATATTTTCAGGTTCATGGTCTTGCTTTTCGGATAATACCGGTTAAATCGGAAGATAATATTTACGGAAGAGGAGGTATCGATACCAGAATTATGTTTGACAATTATGTCAACAAATTTAAATGGGGTGGTATTGAAAATAGAGATGTTTATCTCGATGAAAATGTCTCAGGCATGTACACAAATTTCAGAAATAACTTCGGAAGGCTTGCCATGTCATTAATCAGTGAAAACAAAAAAGATTCAGCAAAAATTGTGCTTGATGAATGCTTAAAAATTTTGCCTGACAGCAAAGTACCCTTTAATGCATACTGTCTGCCCATAATTGAAGGTTATCTGAAAATTGGTGATACGCTCTCAGCCCAAAGCGTCATAAAAACGTTGAAAGAAAATGTTTATGATGAACTTAACTATTACAGCAGCCTTGGCGACAGATATTCAAATTATCTGATGTACGAAAAACAACTTGCTTTTTATGTACTCGATGAGATAAGGCGTCAGGCTTATTATTATAAGATGAATGACCTTTTTGCTGAAATACAGGAAAAAATGCAGCAATATGCTATGGCTCTTAAATTGCAGTTACAATAATAATGCTTATAGCCCATACACCGTCACTATTAAAAAAGATTTATTACAGCCTGAAATGGGATTTGAGCAATAGTGAAAATGCCATTTATTTGACCTTTGATGATGGCCCCACTCCGGACATAACCGAAGAAGTGCTGAAAATTTTACATCAATTTGAGGCACATGCCACTTTTTTTTGTATTGGCCGCAATGTTGAACGCTTCCCTCATTTATTCAGCCGTATTATAAAAGAAGGACATACAGCCGGAAATCATACCTACAGCCATCTTAACGGGTGGATAACTAAAAACAAGGAATATTTTAATGATATTGAAACAGCCGGTCATCTGATCAATTCTTCTCTTTTCAGGCCACCTTATGGTAAAATCAGGCGCTCACAGATTAAACAACTCTGCAAGACATACAAAATTATTATGTGGGATATTCTGAGCTATGATTTTGATCCTGATGTCAGCAAAGAAAAATGCCTTACTAATGTCATTGAATCCCTTCGTCCGGGTTCTATAATTGTATTTCACGATTCAATTAAGGCTGCAGACAGAATGCTCTATGCACTGCCACGAGTACTTGAACATTCAATAGCAAGTAAATTATTATGTAAAGCCATTGAATTATAAAAATCTGTTTTTATCCCGAATTAATCCATGGAAGGCTTATTAATGATATGTTATTTATAAACCTGATTCAGCATTTCTGATTTATAATCAGCTCTATGCTTTCCTTATCTGATAAATTTTACCAGTTTTCGCATCAACACACTAATAATGAGGTCAATCTTGCCTGTTATACCTTCTGTTATCTTAAAAAGGAATAATATCCGTATTATCCTTGCCCTTAAAGTCAGATCATCGCCTGTTTTATAAGCAATCGACCTGAAACATACGCCAGCCAATGCTTTATATAATTTTATTTTCCGTAACTCATGCGCTACATAACTGGGTATTTCCGTCTCAAATAATAAATTCATCATATAAAATGCCAGTGCCACTGATTTTTTTATTTTCATAGATTCGGCATGACTGATAATCTTATTAACATCCATGCTGTCTTTCCTGATTTCATAAAAACGTCTGATATCCATAAGCCATGCCAGGCGGCTAAACTGATGACATGCTCCGTGGTGGCATAAATAAACAAAATACTTTTCATCAGGTAACACAGGTATCATAACCCCTTCAAACATCACATGCTTTATGTCTCTGAAAAAATCTGCATATAACCTCCTTGTAAATAAAGTATTGGCAAAAGGCCTCGTATGCAGGTCAATCGTATAACCTGCACCCGCTTTAACGTAATGTATCTCCCTGCTTGCCTGTAAAATGATTTTACGTACCAATAATGATCTGTTTGTTTCATATTCCACACAGCTATATCCGCTTTTTAAAAGGCTTTGATGAAAAACATCGATATCGTTTTCGTTCACCAGCAAAAAATCAAAGTCAACAGAAACCTTTACTGCCTCTTTTCCATATAACATCCGGGCCAGATGAGGACCCTTAATTACCATATATTTTAACCCCTCTTTATTAAACCCACTGCAGAGCTGCAATAATTCATTCAGCCTTAAAAGGCCTTTTGCAACCAGCCTGCTTATCCTGTTCTTCAGTTTCTGTGCAATTTCAGGAGGAATTTCTTTTTCAATAGTCCTAAACCATGCATGCATATAATAATCTGTCTTATGCCTCCACGATAAATCAACAATGACATAATAATCATCCGGCAATATATTTATAAATGCAGTAAGCTTCTCCGAACTTAACATGTTCCGCAGTATGCTGATAAAAGCAATCATCTGAGCATTAAAATAACGCTCTGATAATTGTCTAAAATCCGGTAATGGCATCCTGTTCATTAAAATAAAC
>CAZBCB010000261.1:0-4958 GCA_964489905.1 uncultured Bacteroidales bacterium | reverse complement strand
AATGCAGAATGAAATCAGCAGTCATGTCAGTGGAACAGTTAAAAAAATTAATGTAAAAGCCGGCGATACAGTTGCCAAAGACGAAGTTCTGATGGAAATTGAAAAATAACCTGTAAACAAACCTGTTTTTAAATAAAACTTTATATTCAGAATTTAATTGCCCTTAACCGTATCCTTTAACCCGGGTATCTTGAAATAATAATCAGACATTAATCAATAAAAACACAATAAATACTTAAACATCTTATTCCTATTGACTAATCTCGGATTATTTTTCTGTTATACGTTCTGTTATTTTTTTTATTAATGTTAATGCAGCTTTTTCATCACGAACATCATAAGCACCTGCGATATAATTGTTTTTCAAGGTTAAAAAAACATAGCCGTTAAAAAAATCATTTATAACATATATCCCATCCTCATGCCTGATTTTATCTTCCTTCATCATACCCAGATAAGAATTAAGCATAACTGAGGCATCCTTGTCTTTACCATGCAGAATAAAAAGTGTTAATCCCCCGCCTGTTGTATATCTGGCAGTAAATGCAGCCTGTAAAAAGCCATATCCCAGGAAATCTTTGGCTACGTAACCGTCTGACATGAAAACCTTATCCTCCTCTGGAAAAAAACTTACTTCAACAGGCCATGAATTATTTTGTTTTAAATTACCGGTAATCTCTTCTGCAATGAACCGGAGGTTTGCTTCCCCTGCATTTCGTTTCCCTACCGACATAACTTTAACATAATAAGACCCAGTCAGAAAATTAATAATCCCTTCACCGGTATAACCCTGAATACCTACTGGTATAAAATTATAATCAGGCATCCGCTCCGAAGTATAAATCCCATAAGCATTTTCAGGTATATCATGATGATACACCTCTACCCGCACTTCCATTTCTTCCTGATTATAGTATGTTGCAGTATTAAGTTGCCGGAAACCATACTGGATGTATAAATCAGCCGCGCCGTCAATTAACTCATATAAATTGGCAGGGGTATAAATTTCTTTATCAATCTTTAATTCCCATCCCCTGATATCAGGAAATAAATCATTTGCAGCATATAAATTACTCAGTGCTACAAAAAAAATAATTGTGAAAAAGCTAATCTTCATCTCTTTTTTTTAAAGAATTATGCTAAAATATAAAATCTGAACCGGTTAATAACTTTTTTGTTTACTTTTAAAAACTTTTTTTAAAAAATATATTTTTGGATATTCAAATCCTGAAATTATTTATGAATATTTTCAAATACAGGAAAAGTCAATTATTTGTTTTCTTTTTCAGGACACTGGCAGTGCTTCTATGCTTTGCGGTTTTCACTACCTTTGTTTACGAAAATCATATTTCAGTTTATCCTGTATACTCTTCCAGTAATCCTTTGCATGACAGCTATCTTAATGAATCTATAACAACACTCAGCCAGTCATTTGACTCCCGGCTTTCTGCCATGATAGAGGATAATGTTTTTCCGGGTGCAGCTATGGCCATTGTTTATAACGGTGAAATATTGCTTTTAAAAGCGTATGGCTTAAAAAAACAAGGCACAACTGATTCTGTTGATATCCATACGGTTTTCAGGATTGGCTCGGTTTCAAAAGGATTCGCTGCAGCATTAACAGGTATTCTCGCCAGCGAAAACATCATCCGCCTTGATGATAAAATTAAATATTATCTTCCCGATTTTCACCACTTTGATACATCAAATTTCAATAAATTAACCATTAAAAATCTTCTCAGCCATACTACAGGATTGCCGGTTCATACTTTTACGGATTTACTCGACTGCAACATACCTTATTCGGATATCCGCAGGCAACTTAATAATGTTCCTTTTGTTACGAGGCCTGGTGAAGTTTACAGTTATCAGAATGTAGCATTCAGTCTTATCGGTGATATTATGCACAATGCCACAGGAAAAGACTATGTTTATCTGTTACGGGAAAAAATATTTGTCCCGCTCAATATGAAGGACGCCTCATCTGAATATGTTTCGCTGATTATGTCAGGTAATTATGCATTCCCTCATATTAAACTCAGAAACGCATGGGTACCCGTCAGCAATAATACGCGCTATTATGCAACTGCTCCTGCTTCGGGTATTAATGCAAGCATCGCTGATATGGCACAATGGTTACTGGCAGTTACAGGAAACAAAGAAAATATTATCAACTCATCAATACTCGATACAATTTTCAAGCCCCAGATTGAAATTCCTTTCAGAAGAAGACTAAAAAAAGTCTGGCCTGAAACTGAAAATTTTTACTACGGATTGGGCTGGCGCATTGCAAAAACCAGCTATAAAAAACTGATTTTTCATAGCGGCCATGTTCAGGGTTTTCATGCTGAAATAGCCTTTTCTCCTGATGATAAAACCGGAATTGTCATACTTTGTAATGCTAATGCCCCTGATGCAGGATATTTAATTCCTGAATTCTTCCGTCATATTTATCTGACCAACCTGTACTGATTTATTCCCCTACTTCTTGATAATCTTTTCTGAATCTACCATCTTCCCGTTAACATAAACCTGCCACAAATATATACCCGGATTAAAAATATTATCATTCAGGCTGCCTGCATTAACCATGACATCATGCAAACCCTGAGTAAGCCATTTCTTTTCTGCAATAACTTCTCTGCCTGTATTATCAATTATTCTGATTTCTACATTTCCTTCATCAAACATATATATTCTCAACGTAAGAATATCAGTAAAAGGATTCGGATAAGCATATATTTCATAAGAATTTGCTATTATCTGCCTTTCCGGCAAATCAGAAATACTGTTAATCTGACTATCCATCCATTGCAGCCTGTTTTCTATCCAGGTCAACAAATATTGAATCTCATTTTCATAACTACTGCCAACATAAGCATTAGGCCAAACCCATTGATTTAATATCGGCCAGCGCACAAAATTACGTTCCTGCGCTTCATTCAGTAATGTTGCAAGCGAATCAACAATGCTGGTTATGACAGACTCAGAAAGCACAGTATTCCTTAGTTGCTGCCATCGCCATTTTAATGTTATATTAAAAGTAGGATCCTGTCTTAATTTTGACCACCAGAAGGGAATCTGAAATTCATCCTGTGAAAGAATTGAATTTATTACCCATCCAGAAGTAAGGTCTCCTGAAAAATAATTGGCATTACCAAAACCGAGATTAATATCCCATAAAGGGCCCATGGTTAATTTGCCTCCTTTACTGTCTTTGTCTTTATAAAAATAAGTACTTAACCGATAAGCATCTATATTTTTTGAAAGCTCACTGAAAATAAAATAATCAACAAATGAGCCAAGATGAACATAAGGTAAATATCCATCCACAGGGTCCTGAAATGAAGGGTCATACAAAGCTGTTTCAAACTGAGTAACATAATTTTTAATATATTGCCGTTGATTATCAGGCATATCTTCCCATTTTGGATAATAATAAGATATCCTGATATTTTTATTTCCGACCGGGGATTTATATGGAGATATCCAGTATTCATCAGGCCTGTCAATGCGAAGTATATATCCGCCTGTTAAACCATCGCCTGATAATTCATCCGGGTTTAAAGTTGCAATATTTACCCTGTTTTTATCTCGTTTTATTTTTTCTGCAAGCATATAAACACCCCTATAATCATCATTTAAAAATAACTCACAGAAACGGGTACGGCTTGCATACATGCCAGCCCGCCGGCTTAATTCATAAGCCAGAGCATTCCGAATAAGAGTCTTATCAGAATATTCGCCAATCAATACCCAGTCATTTTCTTCAGGAAGGCCAACAAGTGATATATTTAGGTTCCCTCCCGTATCATTTTGTGTTTCAAACGAATAACTGACTTTGTCTGAAACCCAGGCAGACGAAGAACCACGTTGTTCAATGCTAATATTACCGTCATAATTGTTATAAGGACCATAAAAATTGTTTCTGCCACTATCATTATACACTATTCCCATGTATGCTGCAATACGATAGTCCTGTGGAATTGAAATACCTCCGGTTTGTATAACAATAACCGGAAGATTTGACGAACTATCCTGTGGGGTTTTTTCCTGCGGAATTATACGGTAATTATCTCCTCCCTGTGATTGGGCAATTATCGTACTGGATAGTATTAAAATCCATGGCAATGTAAATTTTACCATACCGTTAATATGTTTCATTCTTAATTTCCTTATAAAATTTTCTTTGTTTATCAGTGACTAAAGTGCCCAATGTTATTGACCGATTATTAATCGTGATTTGAATCATGAGGAGTATCAGCTCTATCAGAATACTTAATATTTGATTTTACGAATTATTCAATATTTTTGTTCAAAAATATACAATAATGAGAGTAACTGAACAAAACAACAATAATTATATTTATTATGATACCCTTGTTGCCTTGTTTGTAGCCGTTTTATTAATTTCAAACATTGCCTCAACAAAAATACTTGTACTCTGGAAATTTACTTTTGATGGCGGCACTATTCTCTTCCCGCTCAGCTATATTTTTGGTGATGTTCTGACAGAAGTATACGGATACAGACGTTCGCGCAAAGTAATCTGGCTGGGCTTTTTTTCAGCCGCTCTCATGTCGCTGGTTTTTTATATAGTACAAAAACTGCCTCCTGCCCCCGACTGGCCATATCAGGATGCATTCAGTAACCTGCTCGGCTTTGTACCCCGTATTGTAGTTGCAAGCCTTATTGCCTACTTCGCAGGAGAATTTTCAAATTCATTTACCCTCTCAAGATTAAAAATTTTCACAAAGGGACGTTTTTTGTGGGTCAGAACAATAAGTTCTACTTTAATCGGCGAAGGAATCGACACAATATTGTTTTGTACAATAGCTTTTTATGGTACAATGCCCTTTTCCGTATTAATCGCTGTTATTGTTTCCAATTATATTTTTAAATGTTCGGTTGAAATTATTTTCACCCCCGTAACTTATACTATTGTTGGCTTTCTGAAA
>CAZBCB010000260.1:1250-4987 GCA_964489905.1 uncultured Bacteroidales bacterium | reverse complement strand
AAATTCTGAAATAATATTAACTTAAAAGATAATAATTTAACCACTTTATTATGATAGTATCAACAACACCGACATTAGAAGGAAAAAAGATTACCACTTATCTGGGTATTGTTACCGGTGAAGCCATTATTGGTGCCAATCTGTTCAGGGATATTTTTGCAGGAATACGGGATATTGTAGGCGGCCGCTCTGGTTCTTACGAAGAAGTACTGCGTGAAGCTAAAAACAATGCACTATCTGAAATGGAAGAAAACGCAAGACGCCTGGGTGCAACAGCAGTGGTTGGCGTTGACCTTGATTATGAAACAGTGGGCAATAACGGCAGTATGCTTATGGTAACTGCCAGCGGGACAGCAGTGATAACTGAATGATATTCAGATAAATATAATTATTCAAATTATCCTAAATTCGTCAATTGAATTTTTCAATTGACGAATCGACTAACAAAATCTAATCATTCCGATATTACGGAATGAAAGATTTTGATAAGTCGGGATTTCCTCTATAAGTCAATAGAAACCATACTTTTAAATATTTATTGTGTTTCTATTGACTAATCTCGGATTATCGGATTAAGAATACTGAAATCAGTTGCAGTTCTCCTGTTTTTTGATGCATTCAATTATTTCTTCAACGGTTTTGGTTGAATTAGGTAAAAGATTTTCAGGACATTTACCCAGTATCTGAGCTACCTGATATCTTTTACAACGCAAACGTCCTGATTCGCCGGCTTCGCAATAAAGCCTTTTATAAACATTAACATACTCAGTACCTTTCAGAATACCACTGAAAATAGGGCATTTTTCAGCTTTAGGACATATTAGTGTATCCATTAAATTATTATTTTATAATATTTTATAAATATATACTCAATAAACAGAAATAGGGTTACATTTTTCTGTCAGTAAATGGGTTAGCAGGTTAAGCAAAAGTATTTTTTCAGTTGTCTGACTTATTTTGCATGGCATAAACATGCTTTTCGGCATTATAAGAAGATCTGACGAGTGGTGAGGATTCAACATAAACAAATCCTTTAGATAGCCCTATTTCCTTGAATTTTTCAAACATTTGGGGAAGGATATATTCAGCTACCGGAATATGCTTCAGGGTAGGCTGCAGGTACTGACCTATTGTCATTATCTTGACACCAGCATTTAGCAGGTCATCCATGGTTTTAATTACTTCTTTTTCGGTTTCTCCCAATCCCAGCATAATTCCCGATTTTGTAATTTTACCTGATGAGGCAATATATCTGAGGATATCAAGACTGGTGTGATACCTGGCTTTACTTCTGATGACAGGGGTAAGTCTTTCAACGGTTTCAAGATTGTGTGAAATTACTTCGGGATGTTCATTAATAATTTTGTGGATTAATTCTTTTTTACCCTGGAAATCGGGTATTAAGACTTCAATAGTTGTTTCAGGATTTACCTCTTTAATTTTTCTGATAGTTGCTGCCCATAGTGATGCGCCAAAGTCATCGAGGTCATCACGGTCAACTGAAGTAATAACACAATGTTTAAGTCCAAGAATGCGGACAGATTCTGCAACTCTTTCGGGCTCATTCCAGTCAACCGGTAATGGTTTACCTGTTGGCACTGAACAAAACTTGCAATGTCTGGTGCAAATATTTCCAAGTATCATAAAGGTGGCAGTACTGCTATTCCAGCACTCACCAATGTTGGGACAGTTACCGCTCGTACATATGGTGTTGAGGTTATATTTTTTTACCAGATTTTTAAGCCTTGGATAATTTTCCCCGTTAGCACGCTGCATTTTCATCCAGTGAGGGAGACGTCGTTTGGTATCCATTTCTTGAAGGATTTTTGCAAAGATAATGATTATTGACATAGCCACCTGCATAAGCCTTTGGCTAAATAAAAATCATTTGGATCCGTCACTGTTTGCAGGTATGCTAATACAATTCCTTCTAATTGATTTTTATAACCAACGTGGTATACTTTTTTTCAGAAGTTGGTTTATTATTTAACCTGATCTGCTGATTTCTGTATTATTTCGTTACGGATACAAATTTTTACTTCTCCTTCCTCATTGCCTGGTAAGCCAGATGCTGCATATATGTATCGAGAATGATTATTGCTGTAAAAGCCTCCACTACGGGCCATACCCGGGGAACGATAGTCGGATCACGGCGAGTAACTGCGGCAAGTTCCTTGTTTTCGAGGCTTACTTTGTCAATTGTGAGTTGTGGTTTTGCAATTGTCGGTGTGGGCTTAACAGCAACCCTTGCCACGATGTCCTGTCCGGTTGTGAGTCCGCCCGTTATTCCTCCTGCGTTATTTGATGTAAAGATTACTTTTCCGTCTTTTACACGCAATGCATCATTACATTCCGATCCTTTCATGGTAGCAGCTTTAATGCCACAGCCAATTTCCACAGCTTTTATTGTCCCGATGCTCATGAGCCTTCCTAATTCGCCGTCGAGTTTATTGAAGACTGGTTCACCCATGCCGGCAGGCACTCCAGTTACGACAACTTCAACAATTCCTCCTGATGAATCACCTTCTTTCATAATGCGCATAATTTCGGCATACATAGCATCAGCAGCATCAATATCAGGACAGAAAAGTTTAGGATTAATACCATATTTAGCTTTTATTTTTTCCTCATCGTAAACAGGTTTGGCAATATCAGGAATGCGTTTTTCGAGTTCGGCAAGAATAGCAGCTTTTTCAAAGAAACGCATACCGGGCTTCATTTTTTTTGAAGCAAACAGGTCGAGATATATCGGATCGTATTGTTTACGCACTTCACGGTATGCAGCAGCTTTTTTCTTAATTTCATCAACAGGCATATCTTTCATACAAATTCCTGCAGCTTCACGCACATAAGATACAACTTCAATTCCATGGTCTTTCAGAATTCTTTTTGCAATACAGCCGGCGGCAACGATAGATGATGTATACCGGCCACTGAAAAAGCCGGCGCCAATAGAATCATCCCATGAACCATATTTCTGATAAGAGGCATAAGATGCATGTCCGGGTCGTGGCGTGCGGTTAGTAAGCTGATATTGTTCTATATGTTCGAAATGACGATCAACATTGGGAATAAGAATCACCAGAGGGGTACCGTTAGTATAGCCTGCATTTTTAAATCCAGGCATGGTATCGGCGGCATTAACACCGCTGAAAATTATAGGCACATCAGCTTCGCGCCTTGGTGATGTTAATTCACCCTGTCCTGGTTTTCTAAGCATCAGTTCAACATAAATTTCTTCTTCAGTGAACAAATAGCCGGGTGGGACACCCTGAATATTGATAGACAGACCTTCCTGATATGAACCTCCAGCCACTGTGGTTTTAAAAAGAGTTCCGTATGTGCAGCCAAGCATAGTTTTAAAGTTTAGTTTTATTAATATTTAAAATTATTTTTAAATGACTTTGTTTATAAGTGATTATTTAAGAATAAATTTTTATGATTTACCTACAGGATATTTTTAATTTGTCAGATTAATTCATTGTCTTGGTAATTGCTGCTCCCAATGTGCGCATGTCCTCTGTAAAGGTTGGATAGGTAACATCAATTGATTCGGCAGTATCAACGATGGTAGTTCCTTCTGATGCAAGACCTGCAATTGCAAGTGCCATTACCATCCGATGATCATCATATCCATGTACAATGCTGCCTTTTAAAGGACTATGATGAATAATCAGGCCATCTTTCAGTTCTTCAATTTTAGCTTTAACATCTTTTGCAACCTGAACAGTATTAGC
>CAZBCB010000260.1:0-1240 GCA_964489905.1 uncultured Bacteroidales bacterium | reverse complement strand
TTCTTCAATTTTAGCTCCCATTTTTGACAATTCACGATTAGTTGCAGCAATACGGTCGCATTCTTTCAGCCTGGCCTGAGCAACATTCAGCAGGCGGGTTGTGCCTGAAGCAAAACATCCTGTTACTGCCATGGCCGGCAGAGCGTCAGGCGTATCATTCATGTCAATATCAATGCCTTTTAAGGAGCCGCCTTTTAACCATACACCTTCGGCTGTATGCTTCAGTTTTACCCCCATTTTTTCAAGGTAATTAAATACTGCTTTATCTCCCTGATGGTCTGAAAAATCAAGTCCTTTGATAAGTATTTCAGACCCCGTGATTGCAGCAGCACAGGCAGGAAAAGTAGCCGAGGAAAAATCGGCCGGTATAATCCGGTCAAATGCCTTGTATTGTTGTTTCCCTTTAATATAAAACCAGTCAAGTCCCCGGTTTTCAAATTGAATATTCATTTGCCTGAGCCAATCGAGAGTCATCTCAACATAGGGTTTTTCATGAAGGTTTTCAACCACTATTTCTGTATCTCCTTCAGCAAGCGGGCAGGCTATAAGCAATGCGGTCAAAAACTGCGAACTGATTCCGTTTACTGTGGTTTTGCCCCCTTTTATCGGACCTTGTATTACAAAAGGGCATTTACCGTTAGTTGATTCCAGAACAGAAACACCAAGCTTTTCAAGTGCTGAAAAAAGAGGGGCCATTGGCCTGCTCCGGATTGAGTTATCTCCGTCAAATTTTACCGGATGACTGGCAAGAGCACACAATGCTGTCTGTATTCTTAAAGTGGTACCGGAGTTTCCGACATCAATAAACTTACATTTGGAAGATATATTGCCACCGGTACCTTTTACCTGCCAGTCATTCGAAGTGATGATATCTGCACCCATTTCTCTTGCCCCTGCTATCGATGATAACGCATCGGAAGAAATTAACGGGTTCCTGAGTATTGAGATACCTTCGGCCACAGCAGCAATTGATACTGCACGTATTGTATGTGATTTGGAGGCAGGAATTGTTATTTCCCCACCCAGTTTTGATTTAGCAGATCTTAATTTCATATTCTAAAAACCTCAGGTGGGCGAAGATAATGAATGAAAGAGTAATATACAAATTCAAACAAAAAGGTAAAAATTATTTATTTTTGAAATCATTTTTTTATCTGGCAAGATATCATAAAACCCGAATGTTTATCTATGTTTACTGCAAATATGAATAAAAATACCATTCCAATTATTTATCAGGCTA
>CAZBCB010000259.1:0-4997 GCA_964489905.1 uncultured Bacteroidales bacterium | reverse complement strand
CAAATTCCCTGAAATATCCTTTTTTATATCTGGGATAAATATTTTTCCTTGCATTAATCTGCTATCTGTCAGACTATTTTTCAATTCTGAATAATTCTATTGTTTTTATAATTCAGAAACCTATCTTTGTGAACATTTTTTCATCCGGGATAAGTTAATAAAAACACAATGGGTATTTAAGCATGTTGTTTCTGTTGACTTATCGGGGAAACCCCGGCTTATCAAAATTTTTCATTCCGGAATTCCGGAATGATTTGATTTTGTTAGTCGATTGTCAATTGAAAGAATCAATTGACGAATTTGGGTTAATTTGATTTTTTAGTTAAATAGTGATTTACAATGGCTAAAAAATTTCCTGAATATAAAAATTTTAATCTTGCTGATATAAACAAAGAAGTCCTTAAAGTCTGGACTGACGAAAAAACATTTGAAAAAAGCCTTGAAATCCGTAAAGGCCAACAGCCATACGTTTTCTATGAAGGTCCTCCTTCTGCTAATGGGATGCCGGGAATCCACCACGTTATTTCACGTACAATAAAAGATATATTCTGCCGCTTTAAAACCATGAAGGGTTTTCGTGTTGAAAGGAAAGCCGGTTGGGACACCCATGGACTGCCTGTTGAACTTAGTGTTGAAACATTATTGGGAATAACCAAAGAAGATATTGGTAATACTATCAGTATCAACGAATTCAATAAAACCTGTAAAAAAGAGGTGATGAAATATACCCGTGAATGGGAAGACCTCACCAGAAAAATGGGTTACTGGATTGATATTGATCATCCATATATTACTTACGACAACCGGTATATTGAAACGCTCTGGTATTTGCTCAAAAAACTTTATGAAAAAGGTTTATTATACAAAGGTTATTCCATTCAGCCTTATTCACCTGCTGCAGGCACAGGCCTAAGTACACATGAACTTAACCAGCCCGGTTGTTACCGCGATGTTAAAGACACAACCTGTGTGGCTCAGTTTAAGGTAATTCGTAATGAAAAATCTGAATTTTTGTTTAAAAATGCTGATACTGACATATATTTTCTTGCATGGACAACAACGCCCTGGACATTACCATCAAATACTGCTCTTGCTGTCGGTGAAGATATTGAATATATCAAAATAAGAACTTTCAATCCATATAGTTACTCACCGGTAATTGTTATCCTTGCCAAAAGCTTAATACAACAATATTTTATTGAAAAAAATAAAGAAATTGATATTGAGAGCTATCAGCCTGGCGACAGGCAGATTCCCTATAAAATTTTGGAAACATACAAAGGGAGCCAATTTGAAGGTATTTGCTATGAACAACTTATTAATTGGGTAAAACCCGAACGTGAAGCATTTAAAGTCCTGCTTGGAGATTTTGTTACTACAGACGAAGGTACAGGTATTGTACATATTGCACCCACCTTCGGTGCCGATGACTTCAAAGTTGCTAAAAAATATAACATTCCTTCACTTTTAATTACTGATAAAAATAAACACCAGGGACCTCTGGTAGATAAAAAAGGGAGGTTTGTTCCCATTGAAGATCTGGATAGTAAATTTTTAAGCAATTTTGTCAATACAGAAGAATATCGGGAATTTGCAGGCCGTTTTGTAAAAAACGAATATGATGAATCTTTGAAAGACACAGATGATAATGTTGATGTAGATATTGTCGTCTATCTGAAAAAAGCCAATAAGGTTTTTAAAATAGAAAAACATGTGCATCCTTATCCGCATTGCTGGCGTACTGATAAACCTGTCTTGTATTATCCCCTTGATGCCTGGTTTATTAAAACCACTGCACTTAAAGACCGAATGATTGAACTGAATAATACCATTAACTGGAAACCGGAGTCAACCGGAAAAGGCCGATTCGGAAAATGGCTTGAAAATCTGGTTGACTGGAATCTCTCACGCTCACGATTCTGGGGCACGCCATTGCCCATCTGGACATCTGAAGATGGCTCAGAAAGTATTTGCATCGGTTCAATAGCCGAACTGAAAAAGGAAATCGACAAATCAGTAAGGCTTGGTTTTATGAAAAACAACCCACTTGAAAAATATAACGAACATGATCCTGCAGATATCAATTATGAGCATTTTGACCTGCACCGGCCTTTTGTTGATGAAATAATTCTGGCATCTCCTTCAGGTAAAAAAATGTACCGCGAACCTGATCTTATTGATGTCTGGTTTGATTCGGGAGCAATGCCTTATGCCCAATTGCATTATCCGTTTGAAAACAAGGAACTAGTGGATAATCATAAATTCTTCCCGGCTGATTTCATTGCTGAAGGCGTTGACCAGACACGAGGATGGTTCTTCACGCTGCATGCTATAGCCGTTATGTTATTTGATTCTGTTGCTTTCAAAAATATTATCAGTAACGGTCTGGTGCTTGACAAAAATGGCAATAAAATGTCAAAAAGATTAGGTAATGCCGTTGATCCGTTTGAAGTAATCAGCCAATATGGTTCTGATCCTCTTCGCTGGTACATGATGACCAACGCACAACCCTGGGATAATCTTAAATTTGATATTGATGGCGTGGATGAAGTGAAACGAAAATTCTTTGGTACGTTGTATAATACCTATTCTTTTTTTGCATTATACGCCAATATTGACGGATTCACTTATTCAGAACCTGAAATACCCGTTAATCAGCGACCTGAAATAGACCGCTGGATAATATCATTACTCAATACGCTGATAAAAGAAGTAAATGAAAGTTATGAAGATTATGAACCTACAAGAGCAGGAAGGGCTATTCAGGATTTTGTTATTGAAAATCTCAGCAACTGGTATGTAAGATTAAACCGTAAACGTTACTGGGGTGGTGAATATACAACTGACAAAATTGCCGCCTATCAGACACTTTACACCTGCCTTGATACGGTAGTTAAACTGGCTGCCCCTATAGCACCATTTTACATGGATAAAATATTCCGTGACCTTAATGCTGTTACCGGCAAAAATCCAGAAACTTCAGTGCACCATGTCAATTTCCCGGTACCTGATGAAACATGCATCAATAAAGACCTGGAAGAACGGATGGATATTGCACAAAAAATGTCTTCCATGATTCTGAGCCTCAGACGAAAAGTCAACATTAAAGTAAGGCAACCCTTGCAAAAAATTATGATACCCTTGCTTGATGATGGTTTTGCAGAAAAATTCGAAGCAGTCAAACATCTGATTCTCTCTGAAGTTAATGTCAAAGAAGCTGAACTTCTCAATGATACCTCAGGTTTATTAATTAAAAAAATTAAACCCAATTTCAAAAAACTTGGTCCACGGTATGGTAAAATGATGAAAGAAATAAGCTCAGCGCTTGCATCATTTACCCAGGAAGATATTCATAAAATTGAAACGGATGGCTCAGTTGACCTGTCCATAGGAAATGATAAAATAACACTTAGCCTCGATGATGTAGAAATAACTTCAGAAGATATTCCCGGATGGCTCGTGGCATCAGAAGGAAAACTGACTGTTGCACTCGATGTGAATATTACACAGGAACTGAAAGAGGAAGGATTTGCCCGTGAAATTGTCAATCGTATTCAGAATATCAGAAAAGACAGTGGCTTTGATGTAACAGATAAAATAAATATCGAAATTGAAAATCATGAAGAAATCAATTCGTCTGTCAAACATTTTGGTGAATATATATGTTCACAAACGTTGGCTAAATCAATACAAATTGTTGACAAAAATAAATTAACAAACACTAATGCTAAAATTATTGATATTGATGACAATATAAATATCCTGATTAAAGTTAGTAAGATTTAATATTTTCTATTATTAATTTTGATATTTTTTCTTATTTTTAAATAAACTTAAATTCCAGTATTATGGCAGAAAAGACAAGATATTCTGATGAAGAACTGGAGGAGTTTAAGCAAATTATCCTTGAAAAGCTTGATAAAGCTAAAAAGGATTTCGAACTCCTGAAAAGTGCTATTACCCAAAGCGAGAGTAACGACACGCAAGATACATCACCAACTTTTAAGGTACTTGAGGAAGGTGCCGCTACATTATCAAAAGAAGAAGCAGGCAAACTTGCCCAGCGACAGCAAAAATTTATTCAACATTTACAGGCAGCTCTTGTAAGAATTGAAAATAAAACCTACGGAATTTGCCGTGAAACAGGTAAACTTATTTCAAAGGAAAGGCTTAGGGCAGTTCCTCATGCTACTCTTTCGATAGATGCCAAACAAAAACAAAGGTGATCTCTCGCTTCAACAACAATGACAATATTTTGAAATGATTGGACTATTTTAGTTCCAATCATTTTTTATTTTGTTAAAATTCTTTAATCTTTGTTTTTTATTTGATAACACAATGTCAAACGGAAAAAAAGCTATTCTGATAATCATTATTATTCTGATTATTGATCAGGTTTTTAAAATCTGGATAAAAACACACATGACTATGGGACAAACCATTCCTGTTATTGGTAATTGGTTTCTGATCCGTTTTATTGAAAATCCTGGCATGGCTTTTGGCCTTGATATTCCGGGAAAACTGGGAAAGCCGGTGTTAACTGTTTTCAGGATGATTGCTGTAATTGCCATCAGCTGGTATCTCTATACCTTGATTAAGAAAAAAGCCCCGGCAGGTCTTATTATTTGCATTTCACTTATTCTGGCAGGTGCATTTGGCAATATTATTGACAGTGCTTTTTACGGCCTTATATTCAGTGAAAGTACTTATGCTGCACCAGCTGTTATTTTCCCTGAAGGAGGAGGTTATGCCCCGTTTTTATATGGAAGGGTTGTTGATATGCTTTATTTTCCTATTATCGAAACACACTACCCAAATTGGTTTCCATGGGTTGGTGGTGAAGAATTTGTATTTTTTCGTCCCATTTTTAATATTGCAGATTCTTCTATTTCAATCGGCGTTGTTTTAATTCTCATTTTCCAGAAAAGCTTTTTTAAGCATTCTTCTTTACAACCAACTGACAATACAAAAAACTAAAATACAAATTATCCGTGATT
>CAZBCB010000258.1:0-5006 GCA_964489905.1 uncultured Bacteroidales bacterium | reverse complement strand
CAACTGTGATGATTGTTCTGACTGTTGTAGCACAGGAGGTTGCTGTTAATCCTTTATATTTTCGATATAAAATTTGTCAGCATCTTTTAATACGGGAAATTTTGCCCTGAAGTCATTTAAATCTTTGTAATTTAATCGGGCATAGATAAGTTTTTCCTTATTGACATATTTACCGGTGAGGAGGTTGCCTTTTGGATCTATTGCCATAGATTCTCCCTGGTAGGTAATTTTATTGCCATCCTCTCCTACTCTGTTAACGCCAATAACATAAGATTGATTTTCGATTGCCCTTGCTTTTAAGAGAGTGTTCCACACATCGCTTCTTTGTGCAGGCCAGCAGGCTACATATACTAAGGCATCATAATCACCCTTATTGCGGCTCCATACCGGAAATCTTAAATCATAACAGATCTGCCAGCATATTTTCCAGCCTTTTATAGTGCTGATTGTCCGTGTATTACCAGCTACATAAAGTCGTTCTTCACCTGCCATGCGAAACAAATGCCGCTTGTTGTAACTATCAATCCGGCCATCCTGATGCACACAAAGTAAACGGTTAAAATATTTATTGTTTTCAATAAAAATAATACTGCCTGCAACAGAGCAATTATTAAGTTCAGCCTTTTGCCGAAGCCACGAAATTACCTCTTCATGATTATAGTCAAGAATTTCATCCGGTGCAGTGACAAAACCCGTGTTAAACATTTCGGGCAAAATAATCAGATCAACAGGCTGGATGACGGATTCCATCAATCTGTCATATCGTTGCAGATTAACTTTTGTATCCTTCCAGATAATATCAGCTTGTACAATTAAAATATTAAGTACTTCCCCGGGCATCAGAAAATGTATGATGTAAAAAAATTTATTTATTACTAAGCATTTGTTTGATTTTCAACGATAGGTTTTCAGGTACAAAGAGTCTGGTAAAATATTCGTCAGCGTCCATTTCAAATACTTTTTGAAATGATTCAGAAACACCTATGCGGCCAATAACTGCAAGAGGAATTGTTACCTTTAGCTGATTCATGGTCAAATGAATTACTTTGAGACCACCTTTTACAAAAAGCAATAAATTATAACTTTCTTTTTTAAGCATTTCAATTGCACTTTTATCATTATAAGCTGTATGTTTTTCAAAACCATCAGGCATCAGCCGATGATTAACGGCTTTTGAAGTCAGCGTATTCCTCCGGGCAATAATGACTTTCATCAACTTATTCGCTTAGGTTAAAATCCTGTTTGAAAATATCCATCAATTCTTTGACTTTTTCTTTTACCTGGTTAACAAGCCCTTGCATATCGTCAAGGTTAGTCCCGTTTTTAGCGTTTTCTTCAATTTGAAGCAGATCTTCTTCAAGGTATTTAATTCCCAGGAAAGAAACTCCGGGAATAAATTTATGAGCTTCTCGGCCTAGGGCTTCGTATCTTTTTTCAGCAGCATATTTTTCCATTCTTTCTACAATAGGCCATGCTGTCCGACGAAACGTATTTATCATATCAAGTATGAAAGTTTCGTCATTATTTGATAATTTTTTTAATAAACTTAAATCATACTTTTGTTCCATGCCTTTCTGTTTTCAATACCATCAAACCCGTTTAAAGATAAACATTTAATTACATTATTTTCAGATTTGTAGTTATTTTTTCAAGCAATTGATTTAAAATCAGATAGAGTAATACAAAATAAAATACTTGTACTATAAAAATGAAATAGTAATTTCGCATTTTATTTTTTTATTTATTATGAAAATAAACATATACATTTTCAAGCGCATTATTTTTTTGATATATATTACCTTACTATGGTTGCATATGGTTACTGTTAGTGCGCAACGTGATTTTTCAAAGAATCCTTTATATGGTCCTGATAGTGTTGCAAGAGTCACCTGTGCAAGTAATCTGTCGACCATGAGCGAGTTTTACAAAATAAACATGTTTGATTATGCATATGAATCGTGGCGTTCATGTTTCATTAACTGTCCTCAGTCAAGTAAAAATATTTATATCATGGGAGCCAGGATTCTTAAGCATAAGATTGAAAATTCAACAGCAGAGGAAGTAAAACAAAGACTGGTTGATACCTTGATGTTATTATACGATAAACGCATTGAATATTTTAATCAGGAAGGGTATGTCCTTGGTCGGAAGGGCATTGATCTGTTGCGCTACAGGCCTGATGAAATTGAAAAAGCATGGGATTATATTAATAGGTCAGTTGACCTTGAAAAGCAAAATTCAGAGGAAGCTGTTTTGGTAACGTTAATGCAGGCCACAAATATTTTATTTAAAAATGGTAAGCGTTTCACTGACGATATGATATCAACATATATGAAAGTCTCTGATTATCTTTCACAATCAACTTCCACTGATACAGCCAGTCTGAAACTTGCCGCTGAAAGCATTGAAAAAATATTTGCCGAAAGCGGAGCAGCTGATTGTTCAGCACTTGATGCAATATTTTCTCCAAAATATGAATCTAATCCTGACAATATTACTTTATTAAAGCGCATAACATGGATACTTGATAAGAAAGGATGCTATCAATCAGCTTTGTTTGCAAAAGCAGCCGAGTCATTATATAAGGCTGAACCTTCAGCAGATGCAGCATATAATCTTGCCAAATTATTTGAATCACAGAATAATTACAATAAAGCATCATATTATTATTCACAGGCTGTTGATCTGGAAACAGATAACAATAAAAAGGCCGGTTATTATTACCGCTGGAGTTTGACTGCCGAACAGCAGGGAGATCATCAGCTAAGCCGTACAAACGCACTTAAGGCATTAGAAATCAATCCTTCGTCCGGAGAACCTTATCTGATTATTGGTTTATCATATGCTGCAAGCAGCAATTCATGCGGATCAAGTGCTTTTGAAAAGGCTGCCGTTTTCTGGGCTGCAGTTGATATGTTTGTGAAAGCCAAAAATGTTGATCCTGCTCTTTCTGAAAAAGCCAATGAATACATTGATAAATATTCAGCTTATTTTCCAACAAAGGAAGAAGCATTTTTTAATGGTTATACTGATGGTATGACTTATATTGTGGGTTGCTGGATTAATGAAAAAACCACAGTAAGGACACGTTGAGACAAAGAATTAAAAGGAAACGGCTATAATTTATTAATCATATTAACAAAGATATCATTTGGTATTATCCCCAGTTTATCGGCTGAATATTCAGGTTTAAGCCGGTTTACGAAATACATATCCACTTTGCCGATATTTTTGGCTTCGATTTTGCCACGATAATCACATTCAAAATAGTCTTTTACATACTCATAGGTAGTTCCTGAAATGTTTACCATACCAACATGCCCGGCTTGTTCCATACGACTTGCTACATTCACGGTATCACCCCAGATATCATAAGCCACACGTTTTCTCCCGACAACACCTGCAACAACCGGTCCTGTATGAATGCCGATACGAAGTTCCCACACTGATAAATTATTTAATACTTTTGAGTCATTAAGACTGTTCATATACTGTTGGATTTCGAGCCCTGCCAGTAAGGTGTCGAAAGGATTACTTTTATTACTCAAAGGCAGTCCGCCTGCACACATGTATGCATCACCAATTGTTTTAATTTTTTCAAGATAATGTTTACCGATAATTTCGTCAAATTTTGCAAAATATGAATCAAGGATGTTTACAAGGTCTTTTGGTTCAAGGGTTTTACTGATTTTTGAAAAACCTTTAAAATCAGCAAATAACACGCTAACCAGCTTATATTGGCGTGTTCCAGCCCTGCCTTTTGATTTTAGCTGGCGGGCAATCTCAAAAGGCAAAATATTTAAAAGTAATTTTTCAGACTTCTGCTGCTCTTCTTCAATAAGTCGCTTCTGACGGTTAATCTCCAATGTCTGCTCACCCAGCAGGGTATTGGCTTTCTCAAGATTCTGGCTGATTTCTTTCATCTTGCGATACTGTTCATTCAGCTCTTCCTCTTTTCTTTTAAAATTTGTGATGTCACTTTCTACAGCCAGAATTTTTTCAACACTGCCATTTGAACCGGTTTGGGGGTTCATAAAAGTCTGAATCCATTTTTCTTCGCCCTTTCTTGAACTAATCTTACAGATAAAATCAACAGGCGTTTTGTCTTTAAGACAACGGTTAAAAATTTTTAAAATATCAGTGGCACTTGTCAGACTGAAGATAGTATTGCCAAATGATGATTTAAATTCATCGAGTTTATAGCCGTATATTTTTTCAAATCCTTCATTTGCCCATTCAATTTCGCCACTTGAATTAATAATTAAAAAGGCAAAAGGCGTGCTTTCAGAAACCATGGCAATACGTTCCAGCTGTAATTTTTCACCTTCAACCTTTTCAATTTTTTCCTGAGCTTTTCTAAGTGACTCAACAACTGTCAGTGCTTTGTGCAAACGCGATTTGAGTTCCTGCAATGAGATGGGTTTTGTTATATAATCAAAAGCGCCTGCATTAAATGCCTCTTCGAGATTGTCAGGTGTATTAAATGCAGTAACAACAATAACAGGTATGTTTTTGGTTTTTTCTTCCTGTTGCAATAGTTTAATGGCTTCAATGCCATCCATTTCAGGCATTTTTAAATCCATAAAAATAACATCTGGCAATTCTTTAACTGCCAGTTCATAGCCTGTTTTTCCGTTTTCAGCAAGAAATACATCGTATTTCTCCTCTGCCGTACGGAGTATTCCATGAATCAGTTCCCTGTTAGCTTCATTATCATCAACAACCAATACCTTATAACTCATATCAGCAATAGCAAAATAAAAATTTTAAAGGCATCATCTCCCATTCGTCAACTGAAACATCAATGGACGAATCAATCAACAAAATCTATTCTTTCCGAAATTACGGAATGTTTAGATTTTGTTTGTCGGGAAAGTCAATAGAAACAAAATATTTCAATATTTATTGTGTTTCTGTTAACTAATCCCGGATTATTTATTCAAAACTAATAAATTCTTAAAACACTTTAAATACGTATATTGATTGTAACGAAATTATTGATTTAA
>CAZBCB010000257.1:0-5029 GCA_964489905.1 uncultured Bacteroidales bacterium | reverse complement strand
CATGTCAATGGAAGTGCATAAGCCAATGTTTTTACTCAAACCTGCTGATGGGGCAATAGGAACGCATCTTTATGCCGTTCAGCAGTGTTATATGGATTTTGAAAAATTAACAAAAAATATAATGGATACCTGCAAATAATGGCAGTTAAAATATATAGCTGCCTGCAACATATTCAGCAAACGGAAAACTGCATGTAAAAGCCGGTGAAACAGCATTCAGCACGTGAACTGAATTGTCATCGCCCTCTATAACAAAATCCTGCACCAGTTCAAGTGTTTTCTTATCAAGTAACTGGGCTCTTATGCCCGGCTTAGTCCACTGGGTAAATCCCTGTTCATTTATTTGTTTGACCAATACAGTAGCCTGTTTCACAAAAAACGACCTGTTATATTTTCTAACCTCTTCAAAGGCCAGATTTCTGAATCCAAAGGCATTAGACAAGAATAGCCGGGCTTCCCAGCCAAGTATACTGGCAAGTTCGTCACCCCTGAAAGCATCAAAACCTTTATAGTTTTCACGCCAGAAAGCCGGTATGGAGGTAGGCCCGATTTTTATTGTCCCGTCCACCGTAATAGTATAATGTACGCCAAGAAAAGGATTCTTTAGGTTCGGAACCGGATAAATATTGGTTTTAATGGGTTTGTCAGGTAAGGTATATTTCAGATAAATTCCTTTAAACGGAATGATGGTATATTTTTCAGAAAAGCCGAAATCACGGGCGATTTTATCAGCATATAGCCCTGCAGTGTTAATAATCTTCCCTGCTTCAAATACATGCCCTTTGGTTGTTTTTATGATGTTTTTTTCTATTCTTTGATAATATCCTTCATTAAAGCGCATCTGCACGCCAAGGGATTCCAGTTCATTTTTAATCGCATGACACACTTCAGTGGGGTCAACTGTGGCGGTTGTGGGTGATAATAATGCATGCCGGAAGGTCCGGGCATTAGGGTCAACTTCATTTAGTTGCTTTTCATCAATAATTGTTACGTCCACTCCGTTATTTTTCCCCCTCTTTTCAAGTTCAAACAGCGCAGCAAGCTCGCTTTCATCTTTTGTGACAACAACTTTTCCGGTTTCATTGATTCTGAGCTTATTTTCGTAACAATATGCTTTTAAAGCCTTATTACCATCTCGACAGAATTTTGCTTTCAATGAGTCGGCTGTATAATAAAAACCTGCATGCAGCACTCCGCTGTTGCGGCCGCTTGAATGCATGGCCACATCAGCTTCTTTCTCAAGAATATACACTGAGCTTGTGGGATATTTCTTTTTTATTTCACGGGCTATTGAAAGGCCGATAATTCCGGCACCAATGATAAGAAAATCAGATGACTCCATATTATTATTTTACGTTTTTCAGGGCGCTAAAGTTAAATCTTTTAATCAGTTTTTCAGCATTGATAAGAAAAAAAATAATGCGTAATACTAACTAAACCGTTCATTATCTTATGCGTGATAAGTCAATAGAAACACAATAAAACAATAAATATTTAAGCCGGACAGGATAAATTTGTTAATTCATCCTACCCGGGTCAATAAATTTGCACCACATTAATCTCTTAATGAAAGCTGAACATGAGAATATGTCTTTTCCAGTAATTTTTTAATATTCTGATTGCTGTATTGTTCCGGATTTTGTTGCAGCATTTTTTTGCCTTGTTGCACATATTGCAGGTAATATCTGCCCGATATTAGCTGCAATATTTCTTCAATGTCTTTGTGGTCTAATGCCGCATCTAATGTTGTTCGGAATTCGTAATGGCAGCCTGCCTGCATAATAATCCGAACCGAATTTTTTATTTTATCGATTATTTCAGAAGTTAAATGTTTTCCGGCAATCATCCGGTGTTTATTAAGCAGTAAAGGGGCTTTAATGTCCATAGCAATGTAGTCAACCAGTCTGGCATCAGTAAGCCTTTGTAACATATCCGGATTCGTTCCGTTGGTATCAAGTTTTATTTTAAGGCCCAGTGCTTTGATTTTTTTCAGAAAAAAGGGCAGGGAGTGATGAAGAGTAGGCTCACCACCTGTAATTACCACTGCATCAAGTAGTTTTTTATTATTGCATATCCAGTTTAAAACTAAATTTGCATCAATGGACGGCAATTTCTTAATTAAATCCGGACTGACTAATTCAGGGTTATGGCAATACCTGCATCTGAAGTTGCATCCTTTTGTGAAAATCACAGATGCAATATTGCCTGGGTAGTCAATCAGGCTTTGCTGTTGAAAGCCTCCTATCGGAAGATCATGCCCTTTGCATGAATTATTTATCCCTTCGGCGTATATATCCCAGCAGAGCAAAGGAGCCACCGGAAACTTTTTAGTTTTTTTCATTCAGCACAAAAGTAGCAGCATGATTTGTTACCTGATCAGGTAATGGGTTATTCTGGTCATGATCAAATAATGCGCGTTCAGTAAATTCTTGCTGTTTACCTGCGTTCCATTGGTCAACGGGTCTGAGGTAACCAACAATACGTGAAAATACGGTACATGGTTGTTCAGTGCCATTGCTTTTGCATTTCGGGCATATTGTGTGTTCGCCAAATAAATATCCATGGCTTGGGCAGATGCTGAATGTGGGTGAAAGGGTAAGGTATGGCAAATGAAAATTAGCTGTAATTTTTCTGATCAGTTGTTTTACTGACTCAACCGGGAGTTGTTTTTCGCCGACAAAAATATGAAATACTGTGCCTCCGGTGTATCTGGTTTGTAATCCGTCTTGAAGTCTTAGCGCTTTAAACAGGTCATTCGTAAAGTTTACAGGCAGCTGGGATGAGTTGGTATAATAAGGTTCAGCGCCATTTTTCCATGCTTTTTCATTGGCAACAATAATGTCGGGATACTGCATTTTATCAATTCTTGCCAGCCGGTATGAAGTACTTTCAGCAGGTGTGGCTTCAAAATTATATATATGGCCGGTTTCCTGCTGAAAAGATTCAAGTTTCTTTCTCATGAAATCCATTATTTTTATGGCAAATTCATATCCTTTTTGTTCACCGATAGATGAACCGTTAAAATTAAGGCAACATTCGTTCATCCCTATAATACCAATCGTTGAAAAATGATTGCTCCAGAATGACCCGTTTTTCTTATGCACATGACGCAGATAAAATCTTGAATACGGATATAAATTTTGCTCTGTAAGGCGTTCTATAACTTTACGTTTAATTTCCAGGCTGTTTTTGGCAAGTTCCATGAGCCATGCAAGCCTGTTAAAAAAGTCGTTTTCTGATTTTGATTCATATCCGATCTTAGGCATGTTTATTGTAATAACGCCGATAGACCCGGTGAGCGGGTTTGAACCAAACAAACCACCGCCACGTTTTTGCAACTGTCGTTTGTCTAATCTTAACCTGCAACACATACTGCGTACATCATCGGGTTTCATATCAGAATTGACAAAATTTGAAAAATACGGTATCCCGTATTTGGCTGTCATTTCCCAGATGAGGTTGTAATCAGGATTATCCCAGTCGAAGTCGGCAGTTATATTATAGGTGGGAATGGGAAATGAAAAGACGCTTACGTTGGCATCGCCTTCGAGCATAACTTCGGCATAAGCCTTGTTAAAAATATTGAGTTCATGCTGAAAATCACCGTATGTTTTATCCATTAGTTTTCCGCCGATGATTACGGGCTGGTCTTTCATAAATTCAGGAACTTTCAGATCGAGTGTGATATTTGTAAAGGGTGTCTGAAAACCAACGCGGGTAGGCACGTTCATATTAAACAGGAATTCCTGCAGGCATTGTTTAACCTGTGCATAGTCGAGGTTATCGTACCGGATAAACGGAGCCAGGAGTGTGTCAAAATTTGAAAATGCCTGTGCACCGGCAGCTTCGCCCTGCATCGTATAAAAGAAATTCACAATCTGACCAAGGGCTGATCGCAGGTGTTTTGCCGGCTTGCTTTGTGTTTTACCTTCCACACCTTTAAAGCCTGTGAGCAACAAATCCTGCAGGTCCCAGCCTACGCAATAGACGCTCAGAAATCCAAGGTCGTGAATATGAAAACGTCCCTGTTTATGGGCATCGGCAATTTCGGCCGGATAAATCTGGTTTAACCAGTATTGCGAACTGATCAGGGTTGAAATATGCTGGTTGAGGCCTTGCAATGAATAGGTTGAATTGGCGCTTTCTTTTACCCGCCAGTCTTTCATATTGATGTAATCTTCAACCATTTCAATATTGGAAAAAAGTTCTTTGGCATTCCGGATATTCTGATGCTGGTATCGATAAATAATGTATGCTTTAACTGCCTCAAATTCATTGTTTTCAAAAAGAGTTCTTTCCACTTTGTCCTGCACTTCTTCAACCGTAGGAGGCTCTTTTCGGGAATCCAAATCCAGCTTTTTAATTACCTGACTGCAATATATTTCAGATTTTTTACGGTCGGGCAGGCCTATGGCACGTAATGCTTTAAAAATGGCAAATGTAATTTTTTCTGCCTCAAAAGGCATAATTTGTCCGTTTCTTTTAATAATGGTAAAGTTTCTCAAAGCTGCTTGTTGTTCCATACTTCAGTAGTTTTAATTATTAAATCATTACAGCTTTTGAAGATCAGAAAGGAATAAAACAAATCCTTTGCTTTTCTCCCGAAAGCTACAGAATATATCACTACTGGCAGGTCTTCTGGCTTGTCCTGTTATGGCAGCCTTCCCGTTTTCATCCGCTGTGACTATGTATTTAAACAAATTAAGGCCAGACGGACTATATCTTTAAAGATACCCTCTCAGTCCATAGCTCCGGAGGGTAACAGTGGCAGTGGAGCCAAAACACTAAACGGACTCACAGCTGCGGGAACAGCTCCGGATTCGCACCGGATTCCCTTTTCAGCTTTATTGTCTGCAGAAAAAATAAAGCAACCAGTAAATGCTAATCAAATTTAATTTATACCCCCATATTTTAAAAATTGAATTTTAAACATTTTTTTTAGTTGTTTAATGTCTCAGTGCTTTGTTTCTTAAAACATGATGCTGTTAATAACTGCGTAAAAGACATGCGTTGATTAAAAAATAAAATT
>CAZBCB010000256.1:0-5037 GCA_964489905.1 uncultured Bacteroidales bacterium | reverse complement strand
AAAGGTATATACGTAATAAACACAAAATAGTTTCAGCATTTTGATAAGAGCAACATCACAACTGTATTTACCTTTAGTAATGTTTCTGTTGACTTATCGAGAAAACCATGATTTAGATTTTGTTAGTCGATTCAATTGACGGATCTGGGATTAACGAAACGTGGATAACGTTAAATAGTAATCAGAGTGTAAAATCCTGTAAAAACATTTATAACAAAAAACCCGGACTTATTGCCCGGGTTTTTTGTAATTCTTTGGATATCGTTATTTAACCATTATTTTTTCTGTATATGTTTCTTCTCCTGCAAATTCAATTTTCAGCAAATACAAACCTTTATTAAGCTTATTCAGATCGAGTTGCACATTATTTGTTCCTTCATCATACTGTTCATTAAAAACAACCGATCCAAGCACGTTAAGTATTTTAACCGAACGGATGTCCTGATTAGCCATAATATTAATCCGGTTATTTTCTACCGGATTGGGGTATACTTCGACTTTCAGGCTATGCGTGTCAATTCCGCCAGTGAAAAGCACAACTTCGTCGTTGTGATTTTCAGTTAATCTGGCAATACTTATATCGAACCTCATTGAGGTCAATAAAAGTATTATCATTATTACAGGAAAGAGCTTTTTCATGAAACCTAAATTAAATTTAATCCTTTAACCTGTTACAAAAATCACTCCAAAGATAATAATACGAATTTTATTGTCAAAGGTTTTAATTAAAAAAACAGGTATCTATAACATACCAAGTTCCAATAAAGCCTCTTCAGACATCATCGACTGGTTCCATGGCGGGTCAAAAACCAGCTTGACTTCTGCATCAGTGATGCCGTTTATGGCTTTAACTTTTCCGATTATTTCATTAACAAGCTGATCAGCAAGGGGGCAATTGGGTGCAGTAAGTGTCATGGTGATAGTTGCTTTTTTCTTTTCGTCAATATCAATATCGTAAATTAATCCAAGATCATATATATTAACAGGAATTTCAGGATCATAGGTATTTTTTAATACGCTGACAATTTCTGTCTCAAGTTGCAATATGTTGTTATTTTCAGTATTCATGTTTTTTATGTTTCTTTTTCATATTTTGTCTTGTAAGCCAGCGCATAAAGCTTCATTTGTTTTATCATCGCGAGCAAACCGTTTGACCGGGTTGGTGAAAGATTTTGCCTTAATCCTATTTTATCAATAAAATACAAATCGGCATTAAGTATTTCATCGGGCTTTCGATTAGATAATACCCTGATAAGCAGAGCAATAATCCCTTTGGTGATAATGGCATCACTATCGGCTGAATATTTTACTACGCCATCAATATATTCGGCATTCAGCCATACCTTTGACTGGCATCCGCTGATGAGGTTGCCGTTGACTTTCATTTTGGGGTCAATAATCGGTAAATTCCTGCTCAGCTCAATGATGTAATTATATTTTTCCATCCAGTCATCATAAACTTCAAATTCCTGAATTATTTCCTCCTGGGTATCGTTGATGCTCTTAGTTTCAGTTTCCATTGGTATAAACAATAACATTGAAAGAATGTTCGAAATTAATACTTTTCAATCAAACATGGTTTTCACTTTTTTAATCCCTTCAATCAGCAAATCAATTTCTTCGGTAGTATTGTATAATCCGAATGAAGCCCTTATATTTCCATCGATTCCGTAATGCTGCATTACCGGCTGGGCGCAATGTGTACCTGTGCGCATGGCAATACCCATTTTATCGAGCACCATACCTGCATCATAATGATGTATATTATTGATATTGAAGGTAATTAAAGAGGTTTTGTGAGGAGCACGGCCATATATGGTAACATAACCGAGGTCATCAAGCCTTTTTATGGCATAAGAAAGTAAATTATGCTCATGTTCCTGAATTTCATTCAAACCAAGCGATTTGATGTACTCAATGGCTTTTGTCAGACAGATAGCGCCAATGTAATTGGTAGTTCCGGCTTCAAAACGATAAGGCAACTGATTGTATGTGGTTTTCTCAAATGTTACCTTTTCAACCATGTCTCCGCCTCCCTGAAAAGGGGGTATTTCATTGAGCCATTTTTCTTTACCATACAATACTCCTATTCCTGTTGGGCCGTACATTTTATGACCTGAAAAAACAAAAAAATCACAATCCATGTCCTGCACGTCGATGGGTATATGAGGGACTGACTGAGCACCGTCAATAAGCACGGGAATATTATGGCTGTGGGCTATTCGGATGATTTCTTTTACAGGATTAATGGTAGCCAGGGTATTGGATGCATGAGTTAAGGCAATAATGCGGGTGTTATCATTTATTAGCTTTTCGAACTGCTCAATATCAAGTATGCCATCATCATGGAACGGGATCACTTTAAGTTTGGCATTCTTTCGTTCACAAAGCATTTGCCAGGGCACAATGTTGGCATGATGTTCCATTTCGGAAATAATAACTTCATCATTGGCATGAATATATCGCTCGCCAAAGGAAAATGCCACACCGTTAATTGAGCCTGTGGTGCCGCTGGTAAAAATAACTTCATAAGCATGACGGGCATTGATGAATAAGCGTACCATTTCACGGGCATTTTCATACTCTTCCGTAGCCTGATCGCTTAAAAAATGCACACCACGGTGTATGCTGCTGTTTTTGCACCTGTGAAAGTTGTTTATACATTCAATTACCGGGATGGGTTTCTGGGTGGTTGCCCCGTTATCAAAATAAACAAGCGGCTTTCCGTAAACTTTTTGCTGTAAAATAGGAAAATCAGCTCTTATTTTTTTAATATCCATATTTAAGATTTGTTTTACCGGCAATGAATATGACAGTTGTTGCATCGCGATAACTCTCCGCGAAGCCTCTTATCGACCAGATCGATGATTCGGTCCCGTAATACGGCAATATTGATTTTATTAATAATTTCGTATGCAAAGGCATACATCAACAACTGCCGGGCTTCTTTTTCACTGATGCCACGTGAACGAAGGTAAAACATGGCTTCTGAATCAATGCTGCCTACAGTTGCACCATGACTGCATTTAACATCATCAGCATAAATTTCAAGATGTGGTTTAGTATTCATTCTTGCCGTGGGAGAAAGCAGCATATTATTGTTTTTCTGATAGGCAAGTGTTTTTTGGGCATCTTTACTTACATATATTTTCCCATTGAATGCTCCTGTCGCATTTTCATCCAATATTCCTTTAAAAAGCTGATTACTTGTGCAGCCTGGCATAGCGTGGTTTATGTATGTAAAATTGGCTATATGCTGATTGTCATCACCCATAAATAAACCGTAATGATTGCTTTCACAACCCGTTCCGTTAAGCCTGGCAAAGAAATTATTCCTTATCAGCCCGCCATGTAACGAAATGGTATTTGAAGTTATTCTGCTGTTTTCTTCCTGATGAAAAAAAGTATGCGTGATATGTGAGGAGAGACTGTTTTCGTTCTGAACCCTTGTAATATTAATTTGTGCGTCTTTTGCAGCGAATATTTCTGTAAGTGAATTGGTTGTATAATTATGTGCACACAATGTGTGATCGCATATAACAATATTGCATACCGAACCTTTACCGGCTACAAAAAGGTTACGTCGGGTAATTCTGAGGTTTCGGAAAGAATAACTGATATTAATTATTTGAAGCGGTTTTTCAAGAGTCGTCTTGTCGGGGACATAGATGAAAACCCCGTCGTAGGCAAACATGGTATTTAAAGCAATTAGTCCGTCGTTTGATGTGTCAGCATATTTGCCGTAATGCTGACTGAAAATTTCAGGGTATTTAACAGAGGCTTCGTTCAAACCGCACACAATGATACCGTCAGGTAATGATGGCAGCTTATTATCATAATAATAGGATCCATTCAGCATGAGCACTACATAAGTATCAAGCTCAGGAATATCACACTTGAAAATTTCTTTCAGATCAATTTTAAAGGGGTCATTTGAAAATTCAACCTCATAGTTTCCTTTCAGGTATTCCTCAATGCGTGTATATTTATAGGCTTCATTTTTGGTTGTCGGAACTCCAAGCCTTAAAAAGTCATCAAAAGCTTTTGCCCTCAGGTTATTTAAAATGGGGCTTGTATTGGAGGCCAGAAAATCTGAATTTTCTTCGTAAATTTTTCTCAGTTCAGTTGTTAAATCATATCCGGGGCTAATGATATCCATAGTCTGCAATTAATAATTATTCAACCTCATCTTTTATCCAGTCATAACCTTTCTTTTCAAGTTCGAGTGCAAGTTCTTTACCGCTTGACTTCACAATTTTACCTTTATATAAAACATGCACATAATCAGGCACTATATAATCGAGCAGCCGCTGATAATGCGTTATGACAATGGTGGCATTATCTTTTGTCCTTAATTTATTTACACCGTTTGCAACAACTTTTAAGGCATCTATGTCAAGTCCTGAATCAGTTTCATCAAGTATTGCCAGATCGGGGCCCAGCATGGCCATCTGAAAAATCTCATTACGCTTTTTTTCACCACCTGAAAACCCTTCGTTTACTGAACGGTTGGTGAGTTTAGCGTGCAAACCGACCATCTCCTGTTTTTCCCGCATTAACTTTAAAAAATCGGAAGCGGATAAGGGTTCCAGTCCTTTAAATTTACGATGCTCATTTACAGCAGTTTTCATAAAATTAACCATTGAAACGCCGGGTATTTCAACCGGATATTGAAATCCAAGGAACAAACCCTTTCTCGCCCTGTCTTCAGGCGGCATTTCAAGCAGATTTTCGCCTTTAAAAGAGACTGTACCTTTTGTAATCTCACAAAAATCTCTTCCGGCAAGGGCTGATGCAAGCGTACTTTTGCCTGATCCGTTTGGACCCATAATAGCATGTATTTCTCCGGCTTTTATTTCAAGGTCTATTCCTTTAATAATTTCCTTGCCGTCAATGGCAATATGTAAATCTTTAATGACAAGCATGCTGAATATTTAAGTTTTATTTAAAAATAATTAACCCACGCTGCCTTCGAGGCTGATTTGCAGTAATTTCTGAGCTTCAACGGCAAATTCCATAGGAAGTTTATTAAGCACT
>CAZBCB010000255.1:0-5038 GCA_964489905.1 uncultured Bacteroidales bacterium | reverse complement strand
TCATTTAAGGTTGAAATATTCAGTAAAAATAATAGTAATAAATGGTTTAGATATAAACCTTTTGAAAATAGGGTCGTTATTGACAAAATTGATAAATATATTGTATACCGGCAGATTAATACAGGCTATATACTATGGGAAAAAATGGGTATATATCAGCGATGCCTTGAAAACTTCAAGACTTATCCGGTGCTGACAAATGAATTGACAAATCAGAATTGTATGAATTGTCATACCTTTTGTAAAGCTGATCCGGGGAAAATGGTTATGCATCTGCGTCGTCCGCCAAGCGGAACATTACTCTTTACCAATGATCAAATTAAGTTTATTAATACAGGAACCAAATATACCATGTCTCAGGGTGTTTATCCTTCATGGCATCCTGATGGAAAAATCATTGCATTTTCAGTAAACATAATCAAACAAAATTTTCATGCCTCAGGCAATGAAAATATTTATGTTTTTGACAAAGCCTCTGATATCATATTATATGATATTGATAAAAATATGATTACTACCTGCCCTGCCATTTCCACAAAACGGCTTGAAAATTTTCCGGTTTGGTCACCTGATGGTAATTATTTATATTATATAAGTGGTCCTGAATACAAAAAAGAAAGGCCTGACTCAGCCGTTAAATATGATTTACTGCGTATTGCCTATAATACATCTGACGGGACATGGGGACAACCCGACACATTACTCACAGCGAGGGAAACAGGAAAAAGCATTACATATCCTGATCCTTCCCCGGATGGTAAATTTCTTGTATTCAGCATGGGTGATTTCGGATATTTTAACGCATATTCCCGTAGCAGTGATATTTACATTATGAATCTTCAAAACAAAGAATATAAAAAACTACCTGTTAATACTGACAATGTAGAAAGTTATCATGCATGGTCATCCGATGGCAGATGGTTTCTTTTTGTAAGTAAGCGGATGGATGACCTTTATTCAAGGGTATTTTTCAGTTATTTTGATACGGCTGGTAATATGTCAAAGCCATTTGTACTCCCTCAGAAAAATCCTGAATTCTATGAGATGTACACCTATAATTATAACAGACCTGTATTTTTAAAAGATAGATTTGGGGTAAATGCCAGAAATTTAGTTAAAGCAGCCTTTGGTGACAAAATAAATGCAACTTTTGATCCTGGGGTTGATATCGATGGCTTGTCAGGGGCAACACGCATCGAACGCGATTCAACAAAAGAGCATACCAACTAAGAAGCAAATTCAGCAATACCTTCAATTTCCACCAGCAGGTTATCCCTGCATATATCCGCAATAAGGTAATTCACCTGCACTTCAGGAAATGACTTATTGCATATTTGCCTGACTACATTCATATAATGAGGACTTTTAACGTATACCCTTACCGAAGAAAATTTAATATGATGGTAATTATTTAAAATTCCGTTTATTTTCAGGTTTTCAGCAGAAATTAAATGATTGATGTTTTCAATGGTCGTTTTTGTCTGTGTTTCAATATCATCTATGCCTATGGTCTTTTCTCCCTGAATTGATGCCGTGCCTGATATAAAAATCAATCTGTTGTTTTTAACTGCAATATATTTGGCCCTTTCAAATTTGGGTGCCGATTTGGGTTTATTTGTATTAAGAGGAACTCCAATCAAAACTTCCTGTGAATATTCATAGGCATCTTTCTGTTTCGGATTTTTCACAGGAATAATTTTCTCTTTGTCATGTGTATGACACGCATAAAATTCAAGAATTATGCCTCCCGCTTTCATACCAATACCTGTAGCAGCCGGATAACCATTTATAAAAGAAGCCTCAGAATAATACTTTGCACGCATTTCATTCAAAATCTGGTAATTCTGAATTCTGCTTTCACACAGGCTGTCGTAACCAACAATATCCTCAACATAATTCCATTGCCTGATAACATCTGCAAAAGTCATCGATTCGTTTTCAAGAATATCCTTCATTATTTTAAAAGCAGTATCTGCTTGAACGGATTTTTTTTTGTCTATATAATCATTTAATGTAATACCGGCGCCAAATATTTCTTTTTCAACATCAGATTCAACCACAGTGTATATAACCTGGTCAATCTCTTTATACTGAATAAAATGTGTTTTTTCCTCCTCAGATGTCATATAGACTATTTCAACGCTAACTTCCTTTTCATCAGGAATTTGGCTTACAACGCTGGTGGCAGGAATCTGATTCTTAAAAATTATTCTCTGTTTATCAAGAATGGTGTTTTTCCTATCAAGATATTCTCTGTTATTATTTGCTTTTATAAAAAGGGTAATCTGAAGTATAGTATTTTCGTGATCTTTTATCTCAATAATCTGCCTGAAGCAATCATCAAGCTGTTCATAAAATGATGTGCCTTTTAAGGGAAGAATATATTTTCTTTTATACTTATTTATCATGCAGGAAAGGGGAATAATTTGCTGGTTTCGATTTAAATATTTGTTTAATAAATACTTTTTTATACTGAGGGCACAAATATAAATAAAATGACAGGATTACAAAATGTCAGATACTATGTTTTGATCATTCCCTTTTAATAACGGAATGAAGATGACAATTTTCGTTTTTGTTTCTACCGAACTATAATATATGATTGCCGTCTCGGAAAACGTGTATCTACATCAGGTAAGTCCTGCCTACGTTCTACTATTACAGAACTTCGGCAGGTAAGTCCTGCCTTCGTGTTGTTAGCACAAAACTTCGGCAGATAAGTCCTGCCTTCGTTCTATTATTACAGAACTTCGGCAGGTAAGAGTGGAGCTGCCGGGAGTCGAACCCGGGTCCAAACAAGCAGCCCATAAGGTTTCTACATGCTTAGCCTGTTATTAATTGTCGGGCAATGGCTGGTAACAGGCAACCTACCAGTACCTTATCCCCTGAATTTTCGCCCGGAGTCAGGGGCGTTATCCGGACTAGTCCTGTTTTTTATGTGCCCCTTGGCCCGATGCATCAGGACTTAGCACCGGAGGGACAGCCCGTCCCGGCTCCTTGAGCCGGGATTATGTCCGCTTCGGCTTACGCTTCGGCGGCCAAGCCTTAATCTACTATACTTCGATTAGGCAGCGAGCGCGTAATTAGCTTCGCCATTTATTGTTTTGCACCGCAGATTCCGGGATGCTGTGCGTGACCCGGCATGCTTGCTTACCTGCTGTCTTGCTGTCAAAGCCAGAACAGCCCCATTAAACAATATAAAAAAAGAACTAAAAAGAAAGAATAAAATATTATACAAATTTAGTATAATTCAATAGTCAATGCAAATTTTACCGACCGGCATTTTTTAACTGACTGATTGTTTGCACGGGATTTTCTGACTCGAAAACCGTGGTGCCGGCCACAAGGACATTTACACCTGCATCAAAAAGCATGCCTGCATTCTGAAGGTCAACACCGCCATCAACTTCTATAAGAGCCTGTGAACCGGTAGAAGCAATTAATTGTCTCAACTTACGTATTTTATTATATGACTGGGGTATGAATTTTTGTCCTCCAAAACCGGGATTTACTGTCATTATTAACACAAGATCGAGGTCAGTGATAATTTCATCCAGCGTGCTGACAGGTGTATGCGGATTTAATGTTACACCGGCTTTCATACCTAACCTTTTTATTTCATGGACAATACTGTGCAGATGTCTGCATGCTTCTTCATGAACAGTAAGCTGAAAAGCACCTGCATCACGAAATCTTTCGAGATAACGCTCCGGTTCAACAATCATGAGATGCACGTCCAGCGGTTTTTTTGCATGTTTTTTGACAGCTTCAACTACAGGAAAACCAAACGACAGGTTGGGAACAAACACACCATCCATAATGTCGAGATGAATCCAGTCGGCTTCACTTGAATTAATCATTTCAATGTCTTTCTGAAGATTACCTAAATCAGCAGCTAATATTGACGGTGCGATAAGTCGTTTCATAAAAATCAGTTTTATGCCGGTAAATATACGAAAAAGTGATGAGGAGAAGAAAATGAAGAAAGTTATATGGATTAAAAATCAACAGGCAGTGCCTTGATGATTATATGGTGGGATTGAAACTGAAAATTAAATACAAAATTTTCCTGAATATTTTTACCTTAATTATTATCTGCTTTCTGAAAGGTAGCAATCAGATTATCCAAGATAAGCTTTTAATAATTTACAACGGGTAGCATTTTTTAGCCTTTTTATTGCCTTTTCTTTTATTTGTCTGACTCTTTCGCGTGTAAGATTGAATTCTTCCCCTATTTCTTCGAGTGTGTAAGGATGTTTACCGTTGAGACCAAAATATAGTCGCAAAATGCTTGCTTCACGATAAGTTAGTGTTGATAAAACTCTTTCGATTTCTTTGCGCAGTGAATCGGTAAGCAAGCCTTTATCGGGACTGGGAGAATCTTTACTCAGAATAATATCATAAAGTGTGGTTTCTTCATCCTGTGCAAGAGGAGCATCCATTGATACGTGGCGCCCGGCGCTTTTAAGCGCTTCTTTAACATCATTTGGAGCCATCTCCACTGCTTCAGCTATTTCCTGTATTGATGGCTCACGTTCGAATTTCTGTTCAAGTTCAGCAAATGCTTTATTAATTTTATTAATCGAACCTATTTTATTTAATGGTAATCTCACAATGCGTGCCTGTTCAGCCAATGCCTGCAGAATTGACTGACGTATCCACCATACTGCATAAGAAATGAACTTGAACCCACGGGTTTCATCAAACCTTTGCGCTGCTTTTATAAGTCCCAGATTACCTTCATTTATCAAGTCAGGCAAACTAAGACCCTGATTCTGATATTGTTTTGACACAGATACAACAAACCGAAGATTAGCCTTAATCAGCTGATCCATAGCTTTTTCGTCACCATTTTTAATTCTGCGCGCAAGTTCTACTTCTTCTTCGGCATTAATCAGATCAACTTTGCCGATTTCATGTAAATATTTATCTAATGCCGGCGTTTCCCGGTTGGTAACTTGTTTGATAATCTTGAGCTGTCTCATGGTTTTGGGATTTTATGGGTTAAAAATTAATTTTATATGCTCAAGAATTTTTA
>CAZBCB010000254.1:4419-5051 GCA_964489905.1 uncultured Bacteroidales bacterium | reverse complement strand
AATATATTAACCTAAGTATACTTATATTTCTGGGTTTAAGTTAAAAAGTGTGGCTAAATTATTATAATTAATATATCCTGCAAAATGCATTTTTATTAAATAATAAATTAAGTTAACGGATACTATTATTTTTTTGATTAACGATAATTTACACTGAAATAATTTGCTTTTTATTAATTTCAATTTAAATACATTTATTAAACTATTTTGTTATTACTTTTTCTAATCATCCTTCCGTTGCCCTTTCAAGTCTCTTTAACATACTGAATATGAAAGTGGCCGAAAGCAGACAGCAAATTACAAGAATAGCCCAGAAAACAATTAAAGGCACAACATCCCATAGCATACCCATTACACCCACCAGAATATTACCAATGGATGTTGCAGCCAGCCAGCCACCCTGCATAAGGCCTTTGTATTTGGGCGGAGATACTTTTGAAACAAATGAAATACCAATTGGACTTAAAAATAATTCTGCTATGGTTAATATAAAATAAGTTGAAATAAGCCAGTAAGGCGAAACAAGAACATTCGATACTGCACCACCAAGGGATTTTGGCGACGGAAGGCCAATGGATGCAAACACCAGTATAAGAAAACCAAGTGCTGTCAGAATCATTCCTATTCCTATC
>CAZBCB010000254.1:0-4409 GCA_964489905.1 uncultured Bacteroidales bacterium | reverse complement strand
TTGGTGATGAAGGTTCTTTACCTTTATCACGCAACCAGCTGAAAATACCCAGAATTACAAAGGTTAATGCAACAATAAAAAACGGATTAAAATGCTGAAATTTCTGGGGTGTAAACGGATTAACATCATTGAATTTACTGTACCGGTAATAGGCAATGCCTGTAAAAACAACTGCCATAAAAACTCCAATAATTCGGGTTTTAATTTCTGATGCTTTGCGAAAAACTAAAACCAAACCGACAACTGCAAGAAAAATAGGTAGTAACGTAAATAAATCAAACCATAGGTTGGTAAATTTACCTACTGATGGCACCGTATAATCCCGGGCGAAAAAGGTCATTGTTAAACCATTTTGATGGAAGGACATCCAGAAAAAAATCACGACAAAAAATACCAGAAACAATGCAATAAGCCTCCTGCGGGTTTCTTCGGGGGTAAGTTCTATAACCTGGTCTTTCATTTGCGCATTAGCTGCTTTTTGTTTCTCAGTGAAATCAGCATGCTTGTAATATTTCTTAAAACCAAGGAAGATAAGGGTAGAAATAATCAGGCTGAGACAGGCTACCCCAAATCCGTAATGATAAGACTTGCTTAATATATTTATATAATTCTCAGCAAAATTTTTAAGATTTTCGGCAGTTACAGTAACATCCTGCAATTGGGCTATAGCCAGAAAATCAGCTGTGTTGTCGAGCTTACCTGCTATTAATTTGTGCGCAAGTGCCGGAATACGCGCATCATAGGTGTAACCCGAACCCGAAAGAACATAATTATTGACTGCTTCAGCAGCTGTGGGAGCAAACATAGCTCCAATGTTAATACACATATAAAAAATGGTAAAGGCTGCATCGCGTTTGGCACTGTATTGAGGATCATCATACAGATTTCCCACAAGCGCCTGCAAATTTCCTTTAAAAAGACCTGTACCTAAGGCAATGACAAATAAAGCAACAATAACTAGCCATACGCTTGTTTCACCTTTGAGTGGCAGAGCCAGTAGAAGATAACCGATAAACATTACAAATATACCTAACGTCACCGTGCGGCCATATCCCAATAACTTGTCGGCAATGAGCCCTCCGGCCAGAGGCAAAAAATAAACACCAAACAAAAAACTGCTCCAGATGATTCCTGTTTTTGATGAATCAAAACCATATTTGGCCTGAATAAATAAAACAAAAATAGCATACATGGTATAAAACCCAAACCTTTCGCCCATATTGGCCAGCGAAGCTACAATCAATCCGCGCGGATGTCCTTTAAACATATTTTAAATATTTAGGTTAGTAATATCACAAATATAGAAATCTTTTTGAACTAAAAAATTGACAGAATTATGGTTTGATTCATGTATCTACTCATTTCCCACAGCCATAGTAATTGCTATTTGTTTTTATGATAATTAATCCGATATTACTCACCAGAAACACAATATACTTTTAAACATATTATTTCTATTGACTTCTCCGATAAACAAAATCTTCGTTAAATCATCCCTTCATCATTATTAATAATTTCTGATTAAATTTGCTCAAAACACATCTATGAATGTATTCACTACTGGTCAAATCAGGGACATCGATAACTACACCATAAAACATGAGCCTGTAGCCTCCATCGACCTGATGGAAAGAGCTGCAGCAGCCTGTGTTAACTGGCTGATTAATACATTTATCAGAGATACACAATTTATAATATTTGCAGGGCCGGGCAATAATGGTGGCGACGGTTGGGCCATCGCCCGTTTGCTTGCAGAAAAAGGTTATGTTCATATCCGGTTTTTCCTGCTAAATATATCAGCATCGTTATCTGCGGATTCAGAAGTCAACAGGAAACGGCTCATACAGCAAAATATTGTTCCGATTACGCTCATAAATTCAACTGACGATTTTCCTGAAATCAGCGAAAAAGATGTGGTAATTGATGCACTGTTCGGATCAGGCCTGAGCCGTCCGTTAAACGGAATTGCTGCGGCTCTTGTTAAACATATCAACGCTGCACATTGTAAAATTGTTTCCGTTGACATTCCAAGCGGTCTTATGGGTGAGGATAATTCAGAAAATGACCCTGAAGCCATAATCAGGGCAAATTATACCCTCAGCTTTCAGTTTCCGAAAATTGCTTTCTTTTTTGCAGAAAACGAAAATTACACAGGCAAATGGATCCTGCTGAATATCGGACTGCACCCTGAGGCCATAGAAAAAATGAAAACACCTTATTATTACTTAGAGGAAAATGATATCCGGAAGCTTATAAAACCAAGGAAAATTTTTTCTCACAAAGGCAATTATGGCCATGCGTTGCTAATTGCAGGTTCTTATGGGATGATGGGTGCTGCTGTGCTGGCAACTAAGGCATGTCTGCGAACCGGAGCAGGACTGGTTACGGCACACATCCCTGTTAAAGGTTATGAAATAATGCAGTCATCAATACCTGAAGCAATTGTCAGTCTTGACCCTTCTGAAGTATGTTTTTCTAAAACGCCTGACCTTACTCCATATAATGCTGTTGGTGTGGGTCCTGGAATTGGCAAACAAGCTCCGACATTGAAAGCATTAAAAGATCTGTTCACAATGTATGCAAAACCTCTTGTAATTGATGCTGATGCACTCAACCTCCTATCAGACAATAAAGAGCTTATTAAGCTGATACCCAAAAACAGCATCATCACTCCCCACCCCAAAGAATTTGAAAGGCTGGCCGGTAAATTTAAAAATGGATATGACAGACTGATGAACCAGATTGATTTTTCAGAAAAATACCAGCTTATTGTGGTTTTAAAAGGAGCATATACTACAATTTCTTTACCCGATGGACGTTGTTATTTTAACAGCACAGGCAATCCGGGTATGGCAACTGGTGGTAGTGGTGATGTGCTGACCGGAATCATTGTTTCATTGCTGGCTCAGGGATATGAACCGGAAAAAGCAGCAATAGCAGGTGTTTTCATACACGGAATGTCAGGTGATATTGCGGCATGTAACTTTAGCCATGAGGCATTGATTGCTTCTGATATTATTGATCATCTGGGTGATGCATTTATTCAACTTAAAAAAAGTACTTCACTATGAAAAGAAAGATATTTTACCTGTTATTTCTTTTTTCAGGATGCATGTCAGCTCCAAAATTATGGATTAGCAACGTCAATGACAACAAAAGTGAAAATAACAGTATTTGTTATTATGCTCTTCCGCAATCGAAATTTGCCATATCAGTCACCTTCAAAAAAGAAATCAATATTCCCGGCCCTTATTTTATGTATGCTAAAAAATATCTTGGTATCACTGACGTGATTACCCATCCTTTTGAGCGCTGGAGCATAACAGATGTTAAAATTACTCATTATGCCGAAGCTGATCCCGATTATATTTATTCATTATCCGGAAAGATGAGTACAATAATTCAACACAAAATAGAAGAATTAAGCCATGATAAACTCATCCTCCTCCCGGCCTTTTTTGCCTCAGAGCAGATTTTCTCCAATTTTACTGAAGAAATCAATCAGGAAGAAACTATATTTACTGACTTATCCGTTAAACGCAATTTTGATGTGAAGAAAGGCAGTTCTATCAGTGAAACACTTCCTGACTCATCCTACATAACTAAAAGCAATGGTAAAATAGAATTTAAATCAACTGAACAGAAAGCAGAAGAAGCAGCCAATTTTATAATAAAAATCCGTAAGCGAAGATTTAAGCTCATTGCTGGCCAGTATGATTTTATGCCCGATGGTGAAGCATTAGGTAAAGCCGTTGAAGAATTAAACCGTACTGAAGAAGAATATCTTTCACTTTTCACGGGTAAAACAATAACAACAACCTGGGTACGTACTTTTCATTTCACGCCCAACGATAACAGGCAGACCAACAAAGAAGTTTTATTCAGGTTTTCTGAACATACAGGTATAATGGTTGATCAACTTGCAGGTGGCAAACCCTTCATTGTTGAAGCCGAAGACCTTAATTTAACAAAAGGCATGGAGCATAATGACATGAAAACGGAAATCTTACAAAACAGGTTTTATTACAGAATACCTGATCAGGCCATACTAAGAATTTATCTGGGAGAACAATTGATTGAGGAGGCTAAATATCCTGTTTACCAATATGGTACACTGGTCCATGCTATTATCGTAAAATAAAACAATTCGTAATCATACTCCCAACAAAAGAATTATTCTGATTTTTATTTAATGCAGATTATATAGTGTTGGTCTTATAAAACAGACTTAATATAATACCTTTTTATACTTTAATCAAATTTAATTTTCATTTAAAATAGCATTCATATATTCTGCACTACTTTTACCTTAAATTGTTTATTTCATGCTTTCTGAATCAAACAATAAGCGAATACATTTTTTAGATAATGCACGTGCCATAGCTAGTCTGGGAGGTTTTCTGACACAT
>CAZBCB010000253.1:0-5059 GCA_964489905.1 uncultured Bacteroidales bacterium | reverse complement strand
CAAAATTTACTAATGATGGTCATTAGAAAAATAAGGTTAATGACAAATTTGGGTTTAGTATAAAATGCAAAAATTAGATTTAAAAAAAACAATGAAAGAGGCTTTTAGCGCCTCAGTAAAGAAAGTATCCTTTGTTGAGATACCCGAAATGCCATTTCTTATGGTGGAAGGCAAAGGATATCCTGAAAATAATCTGTCATATCAGCAGTCATTTGAGGTATTATATGGCGTGGCATATACGCTTAAATTCATGCTGAAATTTAATGAAAATATCCGGCCTGAAAATTATTCTGATTATGTAATTCCACCGTTAGGTAGCCAGTGGTGGATGGCCGAAGGAGATTTTGATGTTAATAAACCTGATTTATGGCGCTGGAATAATTTGTTAATGCAACCTGGTTTTATTACTCCTGAGCTGATTGAAATAGCCAAATCGGAGTTTAGGAAGAAAAAGAATGAGGTCTCTACAGACCGGCTTAAGTTTGAAAAATTTTACGAAGGGAAGGTGGCTCAGATGATGCACGTTGGTCCATACAGCGAAGCGGGCATGGTAGCCAAACAAATAATTGCTGAAATAGAATCAAAAGGATATAAGGTTCGTGGCCGGCATCATGAAATCTATTTTAACGATCCACGAAAAACCCTGCCCGAAAAACTTAAAACACTTATTAGGATACCATATCGGTGATCAGCCTCTTTTGCTGATTTCTTTTAACTTTTCATAGTTTACAATAATTATATCTTTTTCTCTGAGTTGTATTAGGCTGTCTTCTTCAAAGTTTTTAAGTAATTTTACTGCGCTTTCTGCCGAAATACCTGCAAAATCTGCAATATCACGGCGGGATAAAAGGCGGAATATGTTTTCGTTTTCAGCTTTCAGGCTGTCGAGGTAAAGCAATGTGTCAGCCATTCTGCCGTTCATTTGTTTATAGAGGATATTGCGTGTAATATTCATCAGATCGGCATTTTGTTCACAATAGCGTTGTATCAGGCTGAAAGCGAAACTGCCGTTTTGTTTTATCACTTTAGCAATAGCATCTTTTTCAATAAGAAAAACCTGACAGTCGGTTATGGCTACTGATGAATATGTGAATGTATTTTTGTTGAAAATGGCTGCAAGGCCTATAAATTCACCAGGCCTTATAATGCGGAGATTAAAATTTTTTGAAGTTTCGCTTTCTAAATATTGTCTGGCCAGACCAGTGATAACATAAAGTACGTATGATGCAAATACTCCCTGTTTGGTGAGATTATCACCTGTCCTGAACAGTACCTGAGTTTTGCTGGCTTTAATCAATTCGGTCTCTTCAGCCGAAAGCATCTGAAAGCAAGGTGACTGAATATCACAGATAAAATCACGGTCAGATTCGAGTATGGTTTTCATGGATAACAAAGAATTTCAGTTTCGCTTTTTTCTCATATAATAAGCTGTATGAGGTATATATTCTGACTATAAAGATAATCCCAAATTCGTCAATAGAAACAACATGTTGAAATATTTATTGTGTTTCTGTCAACTAATCTCGGTCAATAAAAAAGCTGTCGTAATTCAGTTTTTTTATTGAAATGCCCGGGCTCTGAAATCTTTTCGGCGATTGTATTCTAATCTACCTTTGCATCATAAATCAAAAATTAAAAATATGTTGTACACAAATTTAAATCACATTGAAACAGCTGATCAGCTGAAGAAAATTATCAGCGAAAACGAAAACGTAATGGTAGTATGCGGCCGTATGGGCCCTATGTGTATACCAGTATATGGAATTGCCGAGGAACTTGAAAAGGAATATAAGCATGTGAAATTTTACGACATGGAATTTGACAACCCTGAATCGCATGTTATCCGCAGTTTACCTGAAGTACGCGGTTTCATGGGCATACCATTTACCATTTACTACAAAAACGGCAGGGTAGTTAAAGCAACATCGAGTATTCAAACCATGGAGCAGGTAAGAGCCATACTTGATAAAGAATTCTCAACTCCGGTTAATGCCTGAAATTATGATTAATAAAAATCATTACGATGTCATTGTAATAGGTGCAGGTCCTGCCGGACTTACGGCAGGTATTTATCTTGCACGTGCCAGAAACAGAACGCTGATTATCAATGAGGGTGTTGCTGGTGGCCAACTGGTACTCACTCATGAAATAGCGAATTACCCCGGTGTTGAAAGTATCAGCGGTTACCAGCTGGCAACGATAATGAAAAAGCAGGCACAGACATACGGATGTGAAATTATTTCCAATACTTCCCTGAAGGCTATTGACCTGCATCAGGAAATCAAAAAAGTTACTCTTGCTGATAATAGTGTATATTTTTCACGTACAATAATTCTTGCGCCGGGAGGCAGACCACGCACCCTTGGCGTTCCGGGAGAGGATATTTTTAAAGGCAGAGGGATTTCCTATTGTGCTACCTGTGATGGGGATTTTTTTACTGATAAAGAAATTATTGTTGTGGGTGGAGGCAATTCAGCTCTTGAAGAATCAGTATCGCTCACAAAATATGCCAGTAAAGTTACAATTATACATCAATTCGACCATTTTCAGGCTTTTGGTTATGCAGTGGAAGAAGCACGACGCAATTCAAAAATAAAGTTTCTAATGAATTCCGTGGTTACTGCTTTTCATGGCCATGAAAATCTTGAAAGCGCAGATGTGAAAAACCTGAAAACAGGCGAAGTAAATAATTTTAAAACTGACGGTGCTTTTATCTTTATTGGTTATGTTCCCAATACTGAATTTCTGAAAGGCAAAGTCCTTTTAAATCAATGGGGTGAGATTATGGTAAAATCCGATATGTCAACCAATATTGAAGGTGTTTTTGCAGCGGGCGATTGCATTGCAAAACGTTACAGGCAGGTAACTACTGCAGTGGGAGATGGTACTATTGCAGCACTTGCAGCATCGCAGTACCTGCATGAAACCAAAAACAAACTGAAAAACAGTGTTGTTATATAAATATTTCGTAAAAATGGAAAAGATTTCTTCATATAATGAATTAATAAATAAAATTTCTGTTTACGAAAAATCCTTTCTTCTACTCATTAAATCAGGGGGTGAACAAAGTATCTGTGCATATAAAGCCATGCAGGAAGCGCTCAGCAATAGTGATTCGCTGCCTGTTTTTTATGCTGATGTCAATGAAGCAGGCGACATACATCAACACTTTGACATAAATACTGTGCCTTCATTATTGATTTTTGAAAATGGCACATATATGAATAATATTAAAGGCTGCCATAACAGCGGATATTATAAAGCACTTTTTGAAAATGCAATTTATCAGGCAAAAATGAAAGCTGAAGGCAAAGTCCCCAAACGAGTGACCGTTTATTCCACACCTACCTGCAGCTGGTGCAATGCATTAAAAGGATGGCTGCGCAAAAACGGAATTCCGTTCACTGATGTGGATGTATCAAGGGATGAGAAGGCAGCACAGGAAATGGTAAACCGCACAGGCCAGCAAGGTGTGCCGCAAACTGATATCAACGGCCAGATGGTGATTGGCTTTGACCAGCAAAAGCTTAAAGAATTGCTTGAAATTCAATGAAATAATTTAGCTTACTTTAGATTTTTTGAGCCATGAAAGAATTACAACCGGTTAATCAACATGTAGTACTTGATATTACTGAAACAGGCAATGAACGCAGGACATCTTCGGGTATTATTATTCCCGACACAGCCAGAGAAAAACCAAAAATTGCTACCATAGTATGGATGAGTGCAATTGATAACGCTGAAGTAAAGCCTGGCGAAACCGTTTTGTTTAAGCCCTTTAGTGGAACTGAAGTGGAATTTGAAGGCAAGAAATACCTTATTCTGCCTTATGCTGATATCCTTGCTAAAATTGTAGAGACAGAAAGTATTTAAGAAGATGATTATGAAAGGAAATTTTGATGATTTAGTCAATGACAGCCGTCCGGTAATTGTTGATTTTCATGCATTGTGGTGTGCTCCATGCAAGATGCAGGCGCCTGTTCTGGAAGAAATAGCTTCAGAGCTTGGTGATCGCATAAAGGTTATTAAAATTGATGTGGATAAAAACCCTCATCTTGCTAACCGGTTTACAATCAGAGGAGTACCTACCCTGATGATTTTTCAACAAGGAAAAATAAAATACAAGCAGGCAGGACTTCATTCAAAATCACAAATAATGAATATTGTTTCAAACTTATCATAGAAGATTTTGTTATATATGAATCAAGGATTAATCAAATAGTCAATTGTTTACAATTGACGAATTTGGTAAATTTATTAATCAACATTAAAAATCATCATCAATTATGAAAAAAAACATGGGAACAGTTGACAAAGTGATCAGGATACTGATTGCTCTGGTAATCGGATTACTTTATTTTACACATGTAATTTCGGGTACATTGGGAATAGTGCTGCTTATTGTGGCTATTATTTTTGTACTTACCAGTCTTGTGAGTTTCTGCCCGCTTTATGTGCTGCTGGGTATAAATACCTGTAAAAAGAAGTGATTCAGATTCTTTAAGTTCATGCTTTAGAATTTACCTTATCGGGTAATTATTCTTTGTGTGAAAAAGATTTTTTGCACTTAAATAAGCAAACGAAGAAAACGCAGAATTAAGCTGAGGTAAGGGTTTTAACATTGACCGAAATGTCTGAGTGAACGTATTGAACACAAATAAAATCTTTCCCTTAGCCTTCATTCTTCTCTGTTGTTTTCTCACGAACTTTGCTCTTTGCCCTAACAGATAATGAAATTTCTATTTAACCCCTTTAGTTAATTGATAATAAAAACTTAATTAAAACATGGAATATTATTTTTCTAAAATATTGAACATTAGCATTGATGAAGCAGTTAATCGGGTTACCGAAGCCTTGAAAGAGGAAGGCTTTGGCATCGTAAGCCGCATTGATATGCATGATAAATTCAAAGAAAAACTGGGAGTTGATTTTAAAAAATATATAATTCTGGGTGCCTGCAATCCGAGCTATGCTTATAAAGCAGTGCAAATTGAAGAAAAGATAGGTGTAATGTTACCTTGTAATCTGATATTAATAGAAAGGGTAAAGAATGAAACAG
>CAZBCB010000252.1:0-5098 GCA_964489905.1 uncultured Bacteroidales bacterium | reverse complement strand
TTTGATATCAGATAAGTTACTTATCATAAATAGAATGATAGCGTAGTAAATATTAAAATAAAGCAAAAAGAACTAGTAGTAATGATAAAGGAACGATAATTTTGCAGAAAAAGACAGTTATTCAGTTTTTGTTAATAAGAAAAAGTAAAAATATTCATCCTGTAATTTTCCCGTCACGCATGGTCAGGGTTCTGTCTGACATGGCAGCCAGTTCTTTATCATGGGTCACGATTACGATGGTCTGGTTAAATTGTTTGCGTAATGAAAAAAACAGTTCATGCAGTTCTTTTTTATTTTGTGAATCGAGGTTACCTGATGGTTCGTCGGCTAAAATGACATCGGGGTTATTTATTAATGCACGTGCAACTGCCACACGTTGCTGTTCGCCTCCTGATAGTTCGCCCGGCTTGTGTTCTATACGATGGTTTAATCCTAAAAAATTAAGAAGTTCTGTTGCTTTTTTTTCAGCATGAACACGAGGCATCTTTTTTATAAATGCCGGAATACATACATTTTCAAGCGCAGTGAATTCAGGCAGAAGATGATGAAATTGGAATACAAAGCCTATATGCTGATTTCTGAACCGCGAAAGCTGTTTTTCATTCAGGGAATAAACCGGGGTCCCATTAATAATCACTTCCCCTGAAGTCGGATATAAAAGAGTGCCCAATATATGAAGCAGTGTTGTTTTACCTGCACCACTTGGCCCGACCAAAGTAACTATTTCTCCTTTATTTATGTGTAAGTCAATGCCTTTTAATACCTGAAGGTGGCCATAGTACATGGTAATGTTTGATGCCTGAATCATAGCGTGCTCATTTTGGTGAATATTAGATAAATATAGCCGGCATATACTGCAAGCAAAATCAATCCTTTATATCTATTGTAAATTTTCACCGGAGGCAGAAAAACAAAAGCATAGAATAATATTGCTATGCCCAGCATCCAATAGATATCGAAATTGCGAACCGTGTTATTTATTTCAAGCGGATGCACAATGGCTGAAACCCCCAGCACGCCGAAAAGGTTAAATGTGTTTGAACCTATGATGTTACCAACAGATATATCCACTTCTTTATGAAAAGCTGCGATAAGCGAGGTGGAAAGTTCAGGCAAACTTGTGCCAAGAGCAATGAGCGATACTGCTATAATTCGTTCACTAATTCCAATTTCCCTTGCAATAATTGATGCATTTTTTACCAGCAGATTTGATCCTATAGCAAGTGCCGCACAGCTTACTATTATTAACAAAAAAGCTATGGGAAATGGATAATTTACCCTGAACTGTTCTTCGTCAATGATATGATTTTTCCTTGAGTCATAAACCAGATAAAAAATATATACTACCAGTAATATAATAAAGATAAACCCTTCAATTTGTGACAAAAAACGATCAAGAATAAACACCAGAAATAATAAGCTTGCTAAAATCATTATAGGCCAGTCAAAAACAATGATGTTGCGGTGAATATGTATGGTAAAAAAAACAGCAGTAAGGGCAAGTATGAGGGAGATATTTGCAATGTTTGATCCTACAACATTTCCGGTAGCAATATCAGAATGTCCTTTAAATGATGCCACAGCACTGACAAATAATTCAGGTGATGATGTTCCCAATGCCACAACCGTAACGCCTATCACAAGGTTTGAGACTTTCAGATGACGGGCAAGGGAGATGCTGCCGTTTACCAGATATTTGCCACCGGCTATTAATAAAACCAGACCTGTAATTGATAAGAGATATGCCATGCTTAAAGAAAGGTAGTAATTAAGAATTATTCATCAGGATTAATATTTTTTTTAATATCATTGATTTCTTTGCTGGTCTCTTTAACATTTTCTGATATTTCCTTTTTAATTTCTTCCGTAGCTTTTTTAAATTCATTTAAACCTTTCCCCAGGCTTCTGGCAAAATCAGGGATTTTTTTTGAACCAAAAAGCAGGAGAAAGATAAACAAAACCAATAAAAGTTCTGCACCGCTTATAAATAAAAGAGGCTGATTCATTACAAAATTTAATAAGGCAAATATAATAAAATTTAAACGAGATGTATATATTAATTTGCTTATATCAATACATCCCGTTGTAGATAATTGATGAAGGAGGTCGGATTATGTTAGTCTGATGTTTACAGTTCAAGATTAATACTTTTATCAACCATGAACTGTAAACTTTAGACTTTTCATTGTTTTGCAGCCTGTTTCTGTTCTTTGGTAAATGTATCAAAAACAATAGGTGTTGCAATAAAGATAGATGAATAGGTTCCTACGGTAACGCCCACAAACATAGCAAATGCAAATCCTCTGATGCTTTCGCCTGCAACCAGGAACAGAACCAGAATGGTGAAAAGTGTTGTCAGAGCAGTATTCAGGGTTCTGCTAAGGGTGCTGTTAATAGCAGCATTCATCATTTCGGCCTTATCACGCTTTGGGTGCAGGGTAAAAAACTCACGGATTCGGTCGTAAACCACCACGGTATCATTAACAGAATAACCGATTACAGTGAGAATAGCTGCGATAAATGCCTGGTCAATTTCCATTGAGAAAGGCATGATACCATAAAGCAATGAAAATAATGTAATAATAAAAAAGGCATCATGGAAAGTAGCAACTGTTGCGCCCAAACCATAACGCCAGTTGCGGAAACGCATAAAGATATAAAAAAACATCATGACAAGTGCCACAAGCAAAGCCCATGAAGATTGACGTTTAATATCATCAGCAATAGTAGGGCCTATTTTTTGTGTACTTTGCAGATAATTAGCCGTGAATTGTTCGTATGATGTGCCCTCAGGAATAAAGGTTTTGAGCCCCTGATGCAATAAAGTCTGGATCTCATCTTCAACAGCTGGTTCGTCTGAATCAATTTTATACTTGGTAGTTATCCTCACTTTGTCGGCAGTACCAAAAGTAATAACTGTAGGTTGGCTTTGAAGTAATGGTGTTAATGCTTTGCTTATTTCAATATTATTCACCGGCTTGTCAAATTTAATAACATAGTTACGTCCGCCGGCAAAATCAACACCTACATCAAGGCCTCTGACAAATAATGAAATAATACCGACAACAATAAATGATGCTGATATTACATAAAACACTTTTCTGTATTTCAGAAAGTTGAAATTGACATTTTTTAAAAGGCCTTCAGTTGCTTTTGTTGAAAATGTCAGCACTACATTGCGATCAAGCATCATTTCGAAAACCAGTCTTGAAATAAAAATTGAGGTGAACAATGATGTACAGATACCAATGACCAGAGTAGTGGCAAAACCTTTTACCGGTCCTGTACCAAGCACAAACAAAATTATACCTGTTAAAAGTGTTGTGACATTTCCGTCGATGATAGCAGAAAGAGCATTTTTGAACCCGTCGGCTATTGCCATACGAATACCTTTGCCTGCATGTATTTCTTCGCGGATACGCTCATAAATAAGCACATTGGCATCAACGGCCATACCCATAGTAAGAACAATACCGGCAATCCCAGGCAGTGTAAGTGCAAGCTGCAGTGATGCAAGCACACCTATCAGGAAGAAAATATTAAAGAACAATGCAAGATTTGCGACAAAACCTGCTTTACGGCTGTAGTAGAATATCATGTAAGCCCAGATAACTATGAAGGCATAAAGGAACGCCCGTAATCCGGAATTGATAGACTGTTTACCCAATGAGGGGCCGATAACTTCTTCCTGTACAATTACAGCAGGTGCAGGCATTGTACCTGACTTCAGCAGGTTAGCAAGGTCAGTAGCTTCTTTTGTAGTAAAATCACCTGTAATTGATGAAGTTCCAGTGGGAATTTCATTAATTACCCTGGGTGATGAATATACATAATCATCCATGACAATAGCAATGCATTTGCCTTTATTTTCGCGTGTAAGGCGTGCCCATGTGGTTGTTCCGGTTGCATCCATACTCATGGTAACTTCAGCACTACCACTTGTCTGGTCAAACTGCATATTAGCCTGTGTAATAACATCACCTGTAAGTGGCGGACGGCCATCCCTGCGGGTGATTTTTATAGCATGCAGTTCGTAATAATCGGTAGGCTTTTTAGTATTAGGGTCAGTCATGGGTTTTGCCGACCATAGATATTTGAAGTCATTTGGAAATAACCCCTTGGCCATAGCCAGTCTGAGATACTTATTTACAAGTGCCGTATCCTTGTAATGTACCCGTCCGAAAAGTGAACCTCCAAGAGGTTCCCAGTTTTGGGTAATATTGGGTTTAAGCACTGCAAATAGCGGCATCTCTTCACTCAATGACTCTTTTGAAAGAGTGTCCTTTGCTGCTAAAGTATCAGCCTGAATTTCTTCGAGCAGAGTTAATTCCTGATCTTCTTTTTTACCTGTTTTTTCTTCAGCCTGTTGCCCTTCTTTAGCTGTCGTTTGTTTAGCAAGCTGTGCTTCAGCCTTTTCAGTTTTCTGAATTTCCTTAATCAGTTTATTAGCTTCAATCAGGCTTTTTAAAATATCTGCGTTTTCATACGTTTCCCAGAATTCAAGCCTGGCTGTTCCCTGTAACAATTTTCTGACCCTGTCTTTTTCCTCCACACCGGGTAATTCCACAAGTATGCGGTCGCCGCCTTCAATACGCTGAACATTGGGCTGGGCTACTCCAAAATGGTCAATACGGGTCCTGATAATATTAAATGAATTGTCAATAGCATCATTGGCTTTTTCACGAAGTATTTTCAATACTTCATCATTGGACATATTATAACTGATTACATTTCTTAATTCAGGAGCTGTAAAAATCGCGCCCAGCTTGGCGTTCGGATTAATACTGGCAAAAGCCCGACCAAACAATGTTACAAAATCTTCATTTGAAGATTTTTGCCATTGTCTTGCCAAGGCAACAGCTTTGTTAAAACTCGTATCAGTGCTGTAGTTTGCTAACGACTTTATGACATCTGCTGTCGATACCTCAAGAATAACGTTCATACCACCGCGCAGGTCGAGACCTAAATTAATTTCCCGCTCCTGACATTCACGATAAGTATATTTTTTTAACCATACAAAGTTGTAAACTTCTTCTGAAGCAATAGAATCGAGATATCTGTCCCTCAGTTTAAGCCCCAGTGAATCAAGCCTTCCTTC
>CAZBCB010000251.1:0-5100 GCA_964489905.1 uncultured Bacteroidales bacterium | reverse complement strand
CATTCAAAATCGTTATCTATTAATTTAGGTAGGTAATAATAAAAAAAGCACAGGCTTTTCCTGTGCTTTTTTATTTTGATTATGTACTGATTAGTATATCATTATCTTAGCTTTATAAACTGCATCTTTGCCTCTGATCAGCATCTGATAGATTCCTGCGGGGAATTCAGTCAGGTCAAGAGATACGGTTGTCTGTGGCTGAGGCATAAAAATCTGCTGATTATATACAACCCTGCCACTCAGGTTCATAATACTGATATAGAGTGTTTCCGGGTTTTCCATGTTTATCTTCAGGTTAACCTCACCATTGCTCGGGTTAGGGAATACCACAACATCTATGAGATTATCCGTGAATTCATGTACTCCGGGCTGCGGATTAATCTGAACTACTTTGGTTGTTCTACAATCATTCTGGCCGGTTACGGTTACCGAATATGTCCCGTTAGAGGTAACCGTCAGCGTCTGTGCGGTAGAACCGTTGTTCCACAGGTATGACTTATGTCCGCTTCCGGCATCCAGAATATGAGGCAGTGTTACCCTCAGTATGCCGTTTACATCTCCAAAGTTGACAACCGGACTTGGCAGCACTGAAGGTGTCAGGGTAAGTGTGTCATTGTTAGGCCTCATGTCTCCGCTCAACAGTGTATAAAAGTCGACCACAGGTGCCGGCGTTGCATTGATGGTAACGGGTTTTTTAAGTGTAATAGTCCGTGTTGTCCCGAAGGTAAATACCCTGTCGAGGACTAATGTATCAACACTTATCCGTATGCCATTAACATCGTATCCCACATATATTTTTTCGCCCACACCAATACTTGTTGTCCCAAGGTTACGGACAGTAACCTGAACGTTCTCATAACTGCCTGAACACATCTGGCTGGCCAGCGATGAACCTGTAACACCAAGGTCATCAATAATAAGGAAGAGTATTACTGTGTCACCACCATAGCATCCGGTACGTGAGTCTGTGGCTTTTACATGATATGTTCCACTGTTGGTGGCGTTATAATAATAATTTGTTGAATTATCCTGCCACAGATAATTATAATAAGGATGATACCCTGCATCAATGGTAAACTCAGAAGCCCTTACCGTATAAGAACTACCCAGACCAAAATCAATGACTGGCTTATTATAACGATAAACCGTGTCAACGAGGGTATCGTTTGCAACCCTGATATCGGTAGGTGTTTTTGCGACCAATGTAAAGATATAGTCGCCCTGCGAATTCAGGTTGACTGTGCCCGGGAACGTGTGTGTCACACTGGCTGCAGGCAGTATTTCGTTAGTTAGTACGAATGAACCGGTTACCCAACTGCCTGAATTAAGTTTATACCTTACATTAACAGTTTCACCGGCAGGTACTGTATCAGTTCCTGTATTGACAATACGCATCCTTACAGTTTCGTTCGGACTGAATGTGCAGGCTGAAACAGGTGACTGGAGTTGCGGACTGATATCCCTGATTTTCAGGCGGATGTAAACCGTATCAAAGTCGGAACAGTTATTGTTATCGAGTACCCATACCCAGTATGTTCCGGTTTCAGTAATTGTTCGTTTTTGTGTCGTTGCACCGTTATCCCACAGGTAATCGATATAGCCTGTGCCGGCATCGAGCTCATAATCAAGAGCCTGTATGGTCCGATCGGGTCCCAGATTGGCCGTTGGATAACCATACATTTCAATACTGCGCACAATGGTATCATTGTAATTCACTGTATCGCCCATATAATCGGCATAAAGTTTAAAGTTATATATTCCTTTTGCCGACAGGTCAACCGGGCCAACAGTGAATGTATGTATCAGTGTATGTTTTGAATAAAGCGTATTGGCTAAATAGAATGTATCAACAACCGGGGCTCCGTTATTCAGTTTGAATGCAGCTTTCATTTTTTGTCCCGCAGGAATGCTGTCGGTTCCGTAATTTCTTATCCGCAATGTTATATATTCATGAGCAGATAACCCGCAATGATCGGTAGGATGAATGAGGCTGTCAACGCCAACATCATAGAATAACAGCTCAACATAAGTGGAGTCTTTAGCCGAGCAGCCGTTGCCACGTGTAGCGGTGACGGTTACAGTGTAAAGACCTCCTTTATCAACATCATATTCACGGGTTGTTTTGCCATCCTGCCACAGATAATCATAATCGGGATGATAATAAGGTCTCAAAATAACCGTATCAGGTTCTTTGGTCTGTATTGTATCCGGAAGTCCTATTGTAGGATTAGGCAGCACATTAAATGAAACTGAGAACGTGTCATTATTTGTGCCGTAGAAAAATGGGTCGTCCTCAATCAGCGTATAAGCCCTGAGATTATATGCAGCAGGCGACAGATTACTGATTTTTTCGCTAAATGTATGCTGAATGGTCTGATTTGGCAATAAAGGAGCTGTTAGCCTGAAGGTATCAGTTGCAATATGCGTATTGTTAAAATCAAAACCGACAATAATCGTATCGTTGGTCTTCAACGCATTAATGCCAAAGTTTTTAATGGTAACCGTAACATCTTCAGGGTTGAGTCCTTCACAGTTTGTTGCAAAACCATTAATGGCTGAAACACCGACATCATAAGGAGCAGGGAAAATTTTAAAATCATCATAGGCAATACCACGGTAACTGGTATCGGAATCAGACTGCCACAAAACACGGAATTTAACCCTTGGCTGGGAATTTAATGAAACTGGCAGTATTGTCCTTGCGGTTTTCCAGCCATTACTGTTGCCTGACCAGCCAACATTTTTCAGGGCAGTAACATAATTTTCATACCATCCCCACGAATAGCCATAGGTGTCTTTTGTAAGAACTGTCCATGTCTGGCCGTCGTTGATTGTGTACTGAACATTAGCCCCGTCATTGCCCTGTTCTGACAACATCCAGTATTTGTTTTCAAGTACCAGCCTGTCAGATGTGACAAGGTTATAGCATGAACTGATAATATATGAACTGTCATCAGAAACATAATTACCATAGGGTGAAAGTATCCATGCTTTTGGGCTACCCGGGATCTGACCAATACTGGCATCAGGAATTTTGCATTCCCATGTATTGGCTATCCCACCCTGAAGCCAATAACCGTTGCCGGTTTCAAAATTTACCGTATGGGGTGGCGAAACATTTTCCTGAATATGTATGCTATGATACAAAGAATCATTGGTTCGGTCCTGATCTCCGGGACTATCAGTGCTTACTAAAAAATTGTAAACCCCGGCCGAAGGAAAACCGGCGGGGCGTGTAAATGTAAATACTGTTGTACCATCAGGTGGTATTGGCGTTGTGATGGTATCATACACCTTTGTGCCCTGTGTACCGTTGAGTGAATAAAACAGCCTCAGATTGGAAGGTGTTGGAACAGCCGCATAATTCTTCACCACAACCCTCACCGTATCATACCCTGTATTAATACAATTATCACAGGGTAAAATAATATCCGTTATGCCCACATCGTTTGTAAGATATTCACCGGTAACCGCAAAATTATCAACATTCCACCCGGCATAGGTTACGGTTGCCGATTTATTAATAGCAAACCTGAACTTAACATTGGGCTGACGTCTTAACAGACTGTTGATTTCATTATATAAATATAAATTATTCCATTGATTTTCAGGTAGCTGGCCACTTACCTGAGAAAACCATACTTTTGTCCATGTTGCCCCTCCGTCATTACTCACGTCAATGCTTGCATCATCGCTCGGATCAAAATAATTCCATTTCCAGAGAGTAAGTTTTATTTTATCAAAAAATTTCAGATTAATTGTTGGCGTTGTGGCAAAATAGGCTGTTGCTGAGTCAATATTCTGCCTGTAGGCACCATCGTTATTAAGGTCTGTACCGAGACATTTATCAACAGAAAAAGCATAATCGGGGTCGGAACTTTTAACAACAAAAATACCTTTGGGTACATCACGTTCGAAATCATTATTCAGTGTCCATCCTTTGTCGGTCTCAAAATCGTCCAGAAATACCGATTCTTCAATTGTATTGCTCCCTGCAGGTGAAATAGCAGTTGAGGGATACGAACTGCCGCTGACATACACGCTGTTGGCATCGAGCATAAAATCAACCGATGCAGAAGGCGTTGCTGTTGACTTCACATCGGCCACAAGCCAGAGGTAATGCATGCCTGATTTTAACACCTTATTCAGGTTGCTGAACCGGATAATGCCGTTTGAAATGCTCTGGGCAGTGCCTATTCTGGTTGATACCCCTTTGTCTTTATTCCTGAAAATATCTTCACGTGTATAATAAAGCTCAAAGCCATTATTCTCAAATACACTGTTATCACTGCATAATGAGCGTATTCTGAGCGAATCGAGAACAATGGTGCCACTATTGCCAAATACATTGAGATCAATCCTGAATACCGGCAAGTCCTTTACTCCTGACGGAATAAGCGGATGTGCCACATGCTGGGCATTCACTGCATAAACATACCTAGGAATAACATCTTTCTCTTCAATCCTGACATCATCAATATTAACACTAAATTCTTCATTAACGATACCCATAAAACCTACATAAAAATTTTGGGTAAGGTATTTCGAGCCATAATCATCAATGTTGATAATTATCTTGTCTGACCATCCGGTAGGCGGAGTTTCGGTCTGGAATTTCTGAATGGTATCCCATGTGCCGCCTGTACCTGCTTTGAACATCAATATTAATTGTGATTGTCCGTAAGGTTGGGAGCGGTAAAATGACAACTGCGGTTTACCCGACATACTAAGATCTATCGGAAAAGAAACCAGATTACAACGATATGCTATGTCAGAAGGAAAATAAAGAGCGGCAAAATTATCACCTTCCCTGGCTCCGGTGGGTTGATTATTATACCCTATACTAACCTTACTGCACTTGACAGACTCATGATAAGGAACGGAAGGCTGGCTGGTAAATTGCCATGAATTTTCAAAACCTTCCTTAAGATAATATATGGTTGTATCCTGAGCAGAAAGACTTTGCGAAAGCATAAAAAACAAGGCGGCATAAATAATTAAACGTGGCATGGTTTAGCTATATTAAGTTAAGTATTGCAACTAAATACTTTTTACTGTTTTTTACGTATAGTATGTTAAAAAGTTATAACCACAGGCAAA
>CAZBCB010000250.1:0-5114 GCA_964489905.1 uncultured Bacteroidales bacterium | reverse complement strand
CTTACAGTGTTACAACAATATAATTGACAGTACAGGGTATAATGGCATTTATTTCTTAGGCGATTCCATTAATATTAAGAACAACTTCATAAGTCACTTCTGTGCCATACTTGATGATGGAGGAGGTATATATACATGGAACGGTGATAATAAAAAACACAAGCAACGTAAAATAGAAGAAAACATAATAATTAACGGTATCGGGGCGCTTACAGGAACAAATTTTTCCTCTTTTAGTCTGGCACGTGGTATATATCTCGACCATACCTCAGATCATGTTCTGGTTATCAATAATACTATTGCAAATTGTGCAGGAGCAGGCATATTTGCCAACATCTATTCACATGATAATTCAATCATAGGAAATACTTCATACAATAATTTTGAACAGATTAATCTCCTTTTACGCGACCCTGAATCTAAATTCCCAAATAAAAATTATACCGTTCTCAACAACATCTTTTTTTCAAAATTATCCTCGCAACAAATCGCCTATTTTGTTACCTCTTTTGAAAAAGATCTTTTTAATATCGGAACCTTAAATTATAATTATTATTGCCGGCCAGTAAATGAGGACAACACCATATTACTTTCTTATACCAATAATTCAGGAGCTATTTATAAAAGTATTGATTTAAACACATGGAAAACATCGTATAATCATGACATTAATTCAAGTGTGAGTCCTTTTAAGTTACCTGTTTATGAAATAATAGATACCATCGGTACTAATAAATTTACCAATAGTACTTTTGACAATAATATTAATGGTTGGTTAAGCTATTCAAATTACAGAAACGGGAGTATTACCTGGGACAACAACGAAATGCTTGATAAAGGTTGCCTGAAAATAAGTTTTAGTGAGCTAACAGGTAATTCAAATGCTTATATTTCTGCTTACAGCATTATAAATGAAGTAACAGCCAATGAAAATTATTTATTAAAATTTTCGATGACATCTACTTCAGCAGGCGATAAGATTCGTATTTTCCTGCGCAAAGCAGGTTCTCCATATACCAACCTGTCTGAAGGCAAGTTTATTACAACTGCACAAACCCGTCAGGAACATGAAATTCTGTTTACACCCGTTTTAACAGAACCAACTGCCCGTATTGACTTTGAGATTGAAGAAAGCAGCGCACGCTATTGGATTGACAATGTTACCTTTTATCAGGTACATGTTCTTAAGACAATTACCGAAGATTCTGTCCGGTTTTTTTACAACGCAGGCAGCAAGCCTATTACGATTAAAGACAATAACTATTATCTGGATGTTAAAGGCAACATATATAATAATTTCAGCCTGCAACCGTTTAATTCACTGGTATTATTTAAAGTACCGGAAGATTATAATAACCGGTTTATCTCACAACAGGAAGATTTCTTATTTGTGTATCCAAACCCCGCAGAACAATCAATAAACATATTAACCAATGATGCCAGCAATAAATTAATTTCTGTTTACGATTTAACCGGCAGAATGATTTTTCAGGATAATTTCTGGCAATCATTAATCAGTTTAAACATTCATTCATTAAATAAAGGAACTTATATAATAAAACTAAAAGGAAAAAATGGTGAACAATTATCAAAATTTGTTAAAATGTAATTATTGCTTGCATCCATAATATTATTCGCTCTGTTTAACCTATTATAAACAGTATTTATCAAATTATGAAACGAAAAAAATGATTTTTTAATCTATTCATTTACATTTGCAGTTAAAATATTGTTTAAACCAATCCACCCTAAAATGAAACAGAATGTAAGATTTTCTTCTTATTTTCTGGGGAAGACCTTGTTATTTAGTGTCTTGGTGGCAATGTTGTCATCCTGTGTTACCCAGCGTGAGGTTGAATATCTTCAGGATAAAAATAAGAACAACAAAGTATTTAATGACCCACAATCAGATGAATACAGGCTAAAGCCGGCTGATGAATTATTTATACAAATAAGTAGCCTTGATGAAGCTTCAGCCAGTATCTTCCCGGGTTCAAATTACCAGCAAACTTATTATATGAGCACCATGCAACCATACGGTGCTTCATTAATATCATATATTGTTGATAAAGACGGATATATTCACATGTCGGTAATCGGCAGTATCTTTGTTAAAGACAAAACCCTGGCTGAGGTTGGCGAAATAATAAGATCAGCACTGGCTAATATATTAAATCAGCCCGTGGTTAATGTAAAACTTGTAAACCGATATGTTTCAGTTCTTGGAGAAGTTAATAATCCCGGTCATTTTGTATTCCCCAAAAACAAGCTTACTATATATGAAGCCATCGGAATGGCAGGAGACATTACCGATTACGGGAACCGTAAAGAAGTATTAATAATACGCAATGAGAATGGTAAAAATACACGTCAAACCATAGATCTGACAAAATCTGAAGTGCTTACTTCTGATTATTATTATTTAAAGCCCAATGACATGGTTTATATTAAACCGCTGAATAAAAAATTCTGGGGTTTGCGTCAGTTCCCCTTCACAGTGGTTTTATCAGTTCTGACTACTGCAGTATTGTATTATAATGCTTTGACTGATTAAAATAAATTAAAAAATATGTCAAATAACCAGGCCATTAATATTCAGGATGATTCTGATATTAAAAAACTTATTGAACTAATAAAAAGACATTATAAATTATTTGTTTACGGTATAATCATTGCGTTAATACTGGCTTTTTTAATAAACAGATATGCAAACCCGACCTATAAAATTTCGGCATCACTGCTTATCAAAGAAGATAACCAGACCCAGCGGCGGGATGTTAATGATTTTATCAACAGTAGTTTGTTTGGTTTAAATAAAATTTTTCAAAATGAACTATGGATTTTAAAATCTACACCCGTTATCAGACAAACGGTTAAAAATCTTGATTTGACGGTTGAATACTATCAAAAAAAGGGTATAAAACGTGTTGAATCATATAACAATATGACTTTCAGAGTTATAGTGCCTCAAAATCATGTACAGCCAGTTAATGTTTCTTTTCAGATAGCCATAACAGATAATAATAGTTTTATTATTAAAAGCAAAGCAAAGAAAGTTGTTATTAAGAACCTTGAAAACAATGAAATATATTCATATAAGAAAAAATGGAATTTTGAGCAGCATGGGAAATTCAACCAGCTTATAGAAACTGATGATCTGGCATTAATTATTCAACCCGATACAAACAAAAAAATATTTCAGAAGGATCAGTTCTTATATAGTTTTATTATAACTGATCCCGTTACGGTCACAGAAAAATTAAAAAATCAGCTTGAATTTAACATAGTGCAGAAAGAAGCCACAGTTGTTGAAATTATTTTAAAAACACCATCATCTGCAAAGGGTGAAGATATTGTCAATGAGCTTATGAATGTTTATTCACAGCAAAATCTTAACCGGAAAAACCATCTGGCAAATATTACCATTGAATACATTGACAGACAACTTAGTGAGATTTCTGATTCTCTGAGCAGAACCGAAAATAATCTGCAGAGTTTTCGTTCAAGCCATCAATTGATCGATTTTACAGAACAGGCTTCGGGTATATCTTCGCAGTATCTGGACTTGCAGAATAAGATGGCCGAACTGGTCACACGCAAACGTTATTATGATTATGTTTCTGATTATCTGTCAAAAAACAACGATTTTTCAAATATGATTGTCCCTGCTTCTATGGGAATACAAGATCCTTTGCTTAACGGTCTTATGTCAGAACTGATAACAGCTCATACACAAAGAACAAGTTTAATACAGAACCAGCAGGAAAAGAATCCCTTAGTGCAGAAACTAACTATACAGATTGATAATCTGTTAAGAACGATTAAAGATAATATTAGTGCAGTTCAGAGGACAACTGATATTTCCATTGATGAAATGCAGAAACGCATTAACAAGATTGAAGCTCAGATAAGCCATATGCCAAAAACCCAACTTCAGTTAGGCGGGATTGAAAGAAAATACAGACTTAATGATGCCATTTATAATTACCTCCTGGAAAAAAGAGCGGAAGCAAAAATTACTCAGGCCTCAAATCTGCCGGATAATATTGTTATCGAACCTGCGGCAATGGTTGGCACAGGACCGGTTTTCCCCAATACAAGAATGAATTATATGGCAGCCATTGTATTAGGTTTTATTATTCCTTTCAGTTATCTGATGGTGAAGCGCCTTGTAAACAATAAAATTGAGCCAACCGATAATATTGAAAAACTCACAGAACTTCCGGTCATGGGTAAAATATTACACAACAGGCATAAAAGTGATAATGTAATGTACGAATATCCCAAATCAAATATTGCAGAATCATACCGTGCTTTGCGCACCAACATTGAGTATAATTTCAGAAATATACCACATAAAGTAATTCTGGTTACCTCATCAATGGAAGGTGAAGGCAAATCATTTACCGCACTGAATATTGCCATGAGTTATGCTCAGCTGGGATTTAAAACCCTGCTGATAAATTTTGACCTGCGCAAACCAGCAGGTTACTTCAGTCGGCAAGGTGGTGAAACCATGATAGGCCTGAGTTCATATTTTTCTGACCATGTAAGTCTGGATGAAATAATACTGCAGTCGGATCATCAAATGCTGCATTACATACCGGCCGGACCTATACCACCAAACCCGGTAGAATTAATTACCATAGGTAATACAAAAGAACTGATCAACCAGCTAAAAGAAATATACGATTGCATAGTGCTTGATACAACTCCACTGGCTCAGGTAAGCGATGCCTTTTTACTGATGGAATATGCTGACCTTAAAATTATTGTGGCACGATATAATTATACTCTTAAAAAAGTATTAGCCCTTGTAGCCAGAGATCTTAAACAAAAGAATATCAACAACTTATGTTTAGTACTGAATGATAACCGCTATTATATCGACCAGTATGGTTATGGTTATGGTTATTATAAAAAACGCAATTAGTAATTATTAAACGTTCACGTAATGATTCCTGACCTTACATATCGCTTGGCACAATTGCCAAGAAAATCATTCGTAACTCAATGGTTGGCTGTATATACACGTCCACGGCACGAAAAAAAAATTTATGCTCAATTGCAAAAGCAAAAAATCAGGGCATATCTTCCTTTACATACCACAATCA
>CAZBCB010000249.1:0-5123 GCA_964489905.1 uncultured Bacteroidales bacterium | reverse complement strand
TATACAAGAAAGATTCTTCTTGAAGCCCTTGCACTGCTTAATAACCTGTGGCCCTATCTGATATCAGGTATCATTCTGACCTCTCTTATTAAAATTTTGTTTTCAAAAGGAAAAGTAGCGTGTTTTTTTAAAAACAGGAAATCTTATTCTGTCGTTTTAGGAGCCATAGTGGGCGTTATCTCACCACTTGGCAGTTATGTTGTCATTCCTATGTCAGCGGCACTATTTACGCTTGGCGCCCCAATGCCTGTATTGATGGCCTTTCTTGTTTCGTCGCCTTTAATAGATCCAAATTTATTTCTGCTAACTGCCGGTGCTTTCGGATATGAATTAGCTATCGTAAGAACTATTTCAGCATTGGTTATTGGAGTAACTGCTGGATATGCCACTCATTGGCTTATGAAAAAAGGATTTTTAAAACAGGAATCAATCGTCAATGAACAAGAAATAGTTCAGCTTAATCATGCAATACAAGCAATTCCTGAAAGGAAATTCATATATAAGTTTCTCACCGAAGTATATAACATGTCTGTTTATATCGGAAAATATTTTTTCCTGTCTATTATTCTTGCTGCTGCTATAAAAATTTTAACACCACCCAATCTGATAATGAAAATATTTGGCCAGAATAATCTGTTATCTGTTTTACTATCAGCAGGAGCAGGCGTACCATTTTATGTTTGCGGCGGAGCAGCTATTCCTGTAGTCCAGGAGCTTGCTTCCATGGGGTTAAATAAAGGAGCTGTACTTGCATTTTTTATTTCAGGACCGGTAACCAAAATATCGAACATAGTGTTAATGTGGGCTGCATTTAAAACAAAAGTATTCCTGATATATGTCATAATCGGAATATTAGGTTCAGTTATTCTTGGATTTGTTTATAACTTTTACTAACTATACAATAAATAATGAATCAAATTGTAATGAAAACCGGACTAAGAAAAAGAATTACATCGCTAATAATAGGAGCCATTGCTTTTATTGCTATTTGCTGGGATATGGCGAATTCTGAAAACACTGCAGTAGAAGAAGGTACTTTCAGGTATGAATCAGCATTTGATACGGTAAATTATCCAGAGACTAACGTAGCCATTGTCCCTTCTGACTATTCGGGTCTTGCAACGCAGGTTAGCAGAACTGTTGATCCGGGCTATACACAAATTGAACTTATGGTACGTAAGGCTGTTGAACTTCAGGGTGGACTTGAGGGAATAATTGCTAAAGGCGACAAGGTGATGTTGAAAGTTAACCTGGTAGGAGAAGACAGTCCTTCAGGTGAAGGAGAAAATACCGATGTCAGGGTAGTAAAAGCATTAATAAAAATAATTCATGAATTTACAGAGGGTGATGTAACAATTATTGTTGGTGAGGGCAGTGCCCGCTCAAACGATGATGTAAACAGTTCCACCAGTGTATGGGCAAATTCGGGTTACCGTGATTTGTTAACAGATGCATATCTTTCAGGCATTAACTTTAGCCTTTTAAATTTAAATCAGACCTATAATGACCTCGAAGAAGTTGATCTGGGAGAAAATGGTACGGCTGCGCCGCATGACTACAAATACCACGTCCATAAAGCACTTCATGATATTGATGTATATATTTCGGTTCCTGTCCTGAAAATTCATAATACAGGAATTACTGCGTCTTTAAAAAACCAGATCGGAATAGCACCCGGTGCATATTACGGATATAATAAAACAAAAGGCACCGCATACTATGGCGGCCTTAAACATGATGTAGGACACAGACGGTGGACTACTGAAGAAATTGTTGACCTGAGTATGATTGCCGGTATCGATTTTGTCGTGGTAGATGCCATTATGTGCCTTGAGAAGCAGAAAACATACAATGGCAGTAATCAGGTAAGATTTAATACCATTTTGGCCGGTAAAGATCCTGTCGCTGTTGATCATGTGTGTACACGGCTTTTTTGCATGAATCCCGATGACATTGCCCATATCACACTTGCTGAAAAAGTTGGCTTAGGCACTAATGACCCTGATAAGATTAACATTGTAGGAGCAACAATCGATGAGGTAAAGAAAAAGGTAAAACATAATACAGAAGAAAATGGCTTGTTTGGTCAGAGCAACCGAACATGGTTGTTATCAAATAAATTTAATAGCACTGATATGGCTGCCGAACAAATTACAAATGAAGCCTCGATAGAACCTGTTGCAGGAGAAAACGGTTTTTCACAACCAGTGTATTTCTTTGATGACCGTATTGATCTGCTAAGTTATTATGGCGGAGCATCCAACATTATATCTTACGCATTTACTTACTTTTATGCACCTAAGGATCAGCAGGTTGAACTCTGGGTAGGCTCTGATGAAGATATGACTGTTTATATAAACGGAGAAAAGGTATATTCTTTTTCAGGAACAAGATTGTATGGAGATGGAGTAATTTTAAGTGAGAAAAAAACGGCCTATATTAAAAAAGGTGAAAACAAACTGCTTATAAAAACCCTTAATAAATCAGGGGATTATAGTTTTGCATTTAATATCTGCGAAGTGGAATCAGTCCCCGAATACTCAGGAAACAGAGTAGACGGACTGAAATTCTATACTGTAAAAAAATCAACCAATCCGAATGCCTTGCCTGTCTGTGAAACTCATTCAGAAATAAGATGTACAAATTATCCGAATCCTGTTACTGATGAAGCCACTTTAAACTTTATCCTGCCTGTTGCCGCGCATACATCAGCAGATATTTACGATTTAAGTGGTAAACATATATATAATCTTGCAAATAAATATTTGCCGGCAGGTGAAAATAGTATACAATGGTCGGTAGATCAGTCCGGCAGAAAGCTTCCGGCAGGTATATATGTTTGTAAAATAAAATCAGGAGGGCTTTCGGGTAGTGTTAATATAGTAGTTACCAGATAATAACCCTCCTTTAAACAGACACCGTATTTAAAAGAAATAAAAATCTACGTTAACAATATAGTTTAGATGCAATGCATAATATATCCCGGGTTTTATTTTTGTTTATGATAAAACTCAAGATATGATAATACCTGGTTAAATACATTATCAGCCGTAAACCCGAATTTTTCATCAAGCACTTTATATGGTGCAGAATAACCAAAATGATCAAGACCAAATACTTTTCCTCTGGTACCAACCAGTCCCTGCAATGTTACAGGGAGTCCGGCTGTCAGTCCAAACACAGGAACATTATCAGGAATAACCTGCTGCTGATAGTTTTTATCCTGTTTTCTGAACAAACCTTCAGATGGAGCAGAGACAATCCTGATTTTCAGATTTTTCTCTTTAATCAGTTTTTCAGCTCCGGCAATGAGCGTTGAAACTTCCGACCCGTTAGCAACCAGTATCACGTCTGGCTGTCCTTCACAATCTGCAATAATATAGGCTCCTTTTTTTGCCTCATTCGCACACTCCTGACGTGTTTTACCAGCTGTGCCGGGTAAGGTTGGGATATTCTGTCTGGACAACAGTAATGCAGTAGGAGTTGTTGTATTTTCAAGCGCCATTTTCCATGCAACTGTAGTCTCATGAACATCTGCAGGCCTTAACACCAGCATGCTGTTTTCGCCATGGTGATTTTTAAGATGTTCCATAAGCCTTATCTGCGCTTCCTGTTCTACAGGCTGATGAGTAGGACCGTCCTCTCCTACCCTGAATGCATCATGAGTCCATATATATTTAACTGGCAAACCCATAAGTGCAGCAAGCCTTACTGCAGGTTTCATATAATCAGAAAATACAAAGAAGGTTCCACATGCAACAATCACACCACCGTGCAGTGCTATTCCATTGGCAATAGCTCCCATGGTGAGTTCCGAAACCCCAACCTGCAGAAATGCGCCGCTAAAATCAGCTTTTCTGAATGCTTTTGTATTTTTCAGAAAACCATCAGTTTTATCACTGTTTGACAAATCAGCGGAAGCTACAATCATATTTTCAACATTTTTTGCCAGATATGCCAGTACATTCCCTGAAGCAGCACGGGTAGCGATGTCGTCCTTTTGTGGTATCTGATTAAAATCAATTACAGGGGGTTTTCCTGAGAAAAACATTTCAAGCTTTTGAGCCAGTACTGGATTTTCTTTAGCCCAGCGTTTTTCTTCTTCTTTACGTGCTTTTGCAGCCTCTGACTTTTTCTTTAAAACATCTTTGTAAAAAGATGCTACATCGGGGAATATAACAAAAGGATTCTGAGGATCACCGCCAAGGTTTTCGATTGTTTTTTCAAACGAAGCACCGGCCTCACCCAGAGGCATACCATGGGTTGAGGTTTTTCGCTCAAAACTGTTTCCGCTTGCATCAAGTGCACCCTTGCCCATAATGGTTTTACCTATTATAAGCGTTGGCTTTTTTGTTTCCTGGGTTGCTTTCATAAGGGCAGCCCTTATTTCATCCTGGTCATTACCGTTTATGGTAATCACATTCCATCCCCATGATTCATATTTAAGTGCTGTATTTTCAGTAGTTACTTCAGCGGTTTCAGTGGATAACTGAATGTCATTTGAGTCATAAAACATAATAAGGTTATGAAGCCCGAGAAAACCAGCAATACGACCCGCAGCCTGCGATATTTCTTCCTGTATACCGCCGTCTGAAATAAATGCATAGGTTTTATGAGACATCCATTCACCGAAACGTGCACATAAAAAACGTTCTGCTATTGCAGCGCCAACAGCCATTGCATGACCCTGCCCAAGCGGTCCGGATGTGTTCTCAATGCCTCTTCTTACATCAAGTTCAGGATGCCCTGGAGTGGGACTTCCCCATTGACGGAAATTTTTCAACTCTTCAAGAGTAAAATTACCGGTTAACGTGAGAATCGAATAAAGCATGGGTGACATATGGCCAGGATCAAGGAAAAAACGATCACGGTTGCGCCATGTCATATCCTCCGGATCCCAATTAAGAAATTCACTGTATAAAATATTAATAAAATCAGCTCCTCCCATAGCGCCTCCGGGATGACCCGATTTAGCTTTCTCAACCATAGCAGCTGACAAAATACGAATATTGTTTGCGGCTCTTTCAATTATTTCTTTTTTCATCATATCAACATTTTGATAAATTAATAACAGACGGCAAATATAAAAGAAAGAATTAATTTATTAATTTGCTTTTTGAATG
>CAZBCB010000248.1:0-5146 GCA_964489905.1 uncultured Bacteroidales bacterium | reverse complement strand
CCCTGAAAAATAATCCTCAGATAAAAAATGCTGAATTACAGGTTAAAAAATCCGAATTATCAAGAGCAGCTGCATGGGAAATTCAACCTGCTGAATTTACTTATACTTACGGACAGATAAATTCGCCAATGAATGACTATTATTTTGACGTGCAACAACATTTTGGTTCAATACTTACACATATTAAGAAAAGCTGGATGGCAAAAAAGCAAGTTAACCTTTATATGGCTGACCTTGAAATACAAAAACACATGCTGACAGCACAGGTCAAATCAGCTTATTATTTCTGGTGGTTTCAGAATGAAAAACTAATTCTGTCTAAGGAAGAAGCAGAATATCTTTCTGATATTCAACGAATAGCCGAATTAAAATATAACCTTGGAGAAATCGGAGAGCTTGAAAAGCTAAGCACTATTGCAAAAACTGCTGAAATTTTTAACCGGATTAACATATTCAATGATGAGATGCTTATTGCCGAAAACAAATTAAAACAATTACTGGTAACCGATACTATAATTATTCCTCCATCTGAATCTTTGTCAATTTACAAAATTGAAAAACAATCTGATACAAGTTTTTATAGCCCTGCAATAATAACAGATTATTATAAACACAATCATGAAGTCAGTAAAGCGGCTGTGAAAACTGAACGTGCACATCTTTTCCCCGGATTCTATGTCGGATACTTTTATCAGGATATCTACCCTGTAAAAGGATTATCAGGTTGGTATGCCGGCATATCAATACCTTTAATAGCATTCAGCCAGTCAGCAAAAATCAGACAAGCAAAACTGGATGCCGAAATTGCCTTAAATCAGCTTGAATTTATGGAATTTTCAACCGCTAAGACCATTGAAAACCTGATTATCGAACTTACCAAATATTTTAGACAAATTGAATATTATAACCAGTTTGGTCTTCAACAGGCTGATGAAATTTTGCGTAATGCTGAGCTACATTTTAAGAAAGAAAATATTGAATATTCTGATTATATTCAGCATGTTTCAACGGCTTTCGAAATAAAACATGCAAATCTCGAAACAATTAATAACTACAATCAGATAGCAATACAATTAGAAATATATGCAAATTAAAATAATTCTTTTAATCCCTTTGTTTTTATTACCTGTCCTGATACCATCATGTGATAAAAATACCGACAAGCAAAACCACATATTACCGGAAGCAGAAAAAACAATAAAGCTGACTGAGGAACAGATTAAACTGGCTGGTATCAAAACATGTCCTGCCAGAGCTTTGTATTCAGATAAAATCATTTGTGATGGGGCAATTGAAATACCTTCGGAAAATACAATAATTATAACTGCGCCTGCTGGTGGCATTGTAAAATATTGCCCATGGCATCCTGGTGATTTCATCAGAAAAGGCCAGAAACTTATTGTGCTTGAGCATCCTGATTACATTAAAGTACAGCAGGACTATCTCGAAACAAAAAGTCAATGGGAATACTACAAGGAAGACTTTAAAAGGCAGGGTGAACTGGCTGTTGAAAATGCAACATCCATAAAAATTATGCAGCAGGCACAGGCAAATTTCAGAACAACTGAAGTTAAAATGATTTCTCTTAAAAAACAGCTGGAATTTTTAGGCATTAACAGTGATACATTAAATATTGAAAATATTACACGCACCATCAATATTGATGCGCCAATTTCAGGATATATTTCAGAAATCAATGCTTTCAAGGGTAAATTTGCAGATGCAAATCAACCGTTGATTGAAATTGTAAATAAATCAACCTTTTATTTAGAACTATTTGTTCATAAAAAATTTATTCATTTGATCAGAAAAGGCCAGAAAATAGAGTTCTCACTAATCAATGACTCCAATAAATATATGGCTGTCTTGTCAACAATTTCGCCTAAGATAGATTCAAGAAATAATACATATAAAATTACCGGACAAATAGTTAAAGCCGAGACATTTTTTAATATTGGTATGCCTGTACAAGCTTATATTGACTGTAACAGCAAATCAGGTTTTTTAATACCCCTTTCATCTGTTATTTATGATAACAATCAACCGGTTATTTTTTTAAAATCACAGGATGGGTTCAAACGCATTGTTTTGAAAAATAGTAAAATAATCAATGAAAACATTCAGGTACCCGACTTACCGCCTGAATTTTATTACCATGAATTAGTGATCAACGGGGCCTTTTACCTCAATACAAGATGGCATAGTTTATAAATTACTTTGAAAAGTACTGTAATAATTTTACGGAATTTTCGTTATAAAATTTAATTTAAACGCTAAATCATTTTGTTTCAATGTATATGTTATATATTTGCACATTTAAATTTTAAAAAAACCTTAAATAATTATGGAAACTAAATCAAACACCTATCAGAATCCTGAGAAAAAGACCCCCGTCATTCTTGTACTCATTGTTATTATTCTTGCAATTGCAGTTGCATTTTTAGGTTATAAATACTATTCAGAATCCCAGAAACTTGAAGATACCACAGTTGAAAAAGAAATTCTGGAAGATGTAAAAAGTGACCTTGAAAAACAACTAAGGGATATGATTGTTGAGTACGATTCACTTAAAACTGAAAGTGATAGTATTAATACCTTACTCTCTAAGGAACAGGATAAAATCCGGAAATTATTAAGAATACAGGCTTCTGATGCCGAAAAGATCAAAAAATACAAAGAAGAACTTGAAACATTGCGTAAAGTGATGCGCAGTTATATTGTTCAGATTGATTCGCTGAATACCCGCAACCGCATGCTGACAGAAGAAAATCTGCAAGTAAGGCAACAGCTTTCAATGGCTGAAAATCAGAATGTTGAACTTTCAAAAGAAAAAGAAATCCTGAGCACTCAGGTTAAACTTGCCAAAGTGCTTTCTGCCAAAGGAATTATTGTTGAACCATTGACCAAGGGTGATAACAGTACCAATAAAGCAAAGAAAATAGCCAAAATTGCCGTTGGTTTTACCGTACGCGAAAATGCCGTTGCCGAAGCAGGCAGGAAAGTCATTTATCTTAGAATTCTTAATCCTGACAATGTTGCATTATCCAATTCTTCAGGTGATGTATTTACCTTTAATAACGAAAAAGTTGTGTATTCAGCTAAACGTGAAATTGATTACGATAATAAAGACATTGATGTTAAAATCTACTGGGATAAAACAGAAGAACTTAAACCAGGTAATTATACTGCCATTCTTTATGCTGAAGGTTATGAAATAGGTTCAGCTGTTTTTACTCTTAAATAAATTCATCTCTTCCGAAATCATACAGGGTTGTTTCATAAAATGAAACAACCCTTTTTATTCTCCTCCTGTTTCCATCAAATCACTGATAATCGAATCTGAAATAAAATATCCGGCATTGGTGAGTTTCAAAATCTGCCCAACTTGTATCATGTGGTTTGATTTAAAATATTTTTTACTTCTTGCATATAATTCTTCTACTGCCCGACTTCCGAATCTGACCTCAAGCTGAGCCAAATCCAGTCCCCAAGTTGTTCTTAATGAAGTCAGCAAATATTCATTATAATGATCTGCTTCTGTAAGATTTTCTATTTCAAACCTTAAACAATTATTTTGAATACCTTCAATATAAAGTTTTACATTGGAAATATTCCATTGACGTGAAAACAAGTTATAAGAATGTGCTGAAGGACCTAATCCTAAATAAGGTTTTCTTTTCCAGTAATTTGCATTATGCCTTGAATAATATCCTTCTTTAGCCCAATTGGATATTTCATAATGAATGAATCCTTTTTCCCCGAGCTTTTCAATTAATCGTTTAAACTGGGCATAACCCTCTTCATCGTCAACAGGTTTAATCAGTCCTTTTTCGGCTTTCCTGTAGAAAAACGTTCCAGGCTCTATGGTCAGATGATAAGCCGAAATATGTTTTATATCAAAATCAAATAACCTATCGATGTTCGCCTCGAGTTTTGCAACCGAAGAGCCTGGTAAGCCATATATAATATCTATACTGATATTGCTGAATCCAAAACTGATGGCACGCTTTATACTCTCATAAGCAGTAATACCATTATGCCGTCTGTTCATTAATTTCAAATCATCATCATGAAATGACTGAATTCCGATACTCAACCTGTTAACATCTGTTTTTTCACATAACGATGCCATATAGTCATCAGTAAGGTCATCCGGATTAGCTTCCAGTGTTATTTCACAGTTCTTTTCAATGTTATGATAGTCTGATATATTTTGAATTAATTTACTGATGTCCGCTACCTCCAATACCGACGGAGTACCACCGCCAAAATAAATAGTTTCCACCGGTTCTCCATTAAGATATTCCGAACGTATTTCCACTTCTTTTATAAGTGCATCCATAAAAAAACTTTTACCCGCAAGAGAGGCCACTTTATAAAAGTCACAATAATGGCAAATGGTGCGACAAAATGGTATATGGATATATATTCCGGCCATCATTATTAAGAAAAACAATTCATAAAAGCATAAAGTTAATGTATTTGGTAAAACTTACTGAAAGTATTATCCTTCATAAAAAATTAATAACTTTATTTAAAATGAATTGATAATATTTTAATCGGGGAGGGTTAATCACCATGAAATCAGTGCGGGCATCTATTGATGTAAAGGGGTTACAAAAGAAAATCAAACAGCTTACTGATGAACTGAATGATTTGCGCGAAGAGTATGCACTGAAAAACGAAGAATGGAATCTTATTGCTGATGAGTTGGAAATATATAAAGCACAAATGGAGGACATGGTGAACATACAGACCTCAGAACTGTTAAAAAGCCGGGAAAAACTCAAAATTAGTGAAAACCGGCTTAAAAGCTTTACTGATAATACAACCGAAGGAATTTCATGTATTACCTTAACATCACCAATGGAAATCAGCTTACCATTGAAAAAACAATTAGAATACATATTTAATAATGGAATATTTACTGAGACAAATGAAGCTTTTTTAAAAATATGGGGACATAATGTTGCCGATAAAATTATCGGCCGGCCCCTTTCAGTTTTTTTCAGCCAACATAAAATCCCCGATAATTTACGTGTTGCAGTGCAATTTATAGAAAATGGCTACCGGCTCACCAATTTTGAATCGGTGATCGTAAAGAAGAAAAACAATCGCTATATGATCATTGCGGGAGAACGTCGCT
>CAZBCB010000247.1:0-5212 GCA_964489905.1 uncultured Bacteroidales bacterium | reverse complement strand
ATAACAAATTCCTGCTTTTAATTAATAAAAAAATTGAAGAAATTATAGGAAAACCTCACTCATATATTTTTGGTGATGATACAACAATAAATTCGCAATTCTGGAGCCAGCTTCAAAACATCTCTAATGCTACCTTTATTGAAAAGCTCAGGGTTGGTAAAAAAACATATTATATCAAGGAACACTTTAACTTAGTTAATAATAAAGAGGGACTGCCTGTAAAAGTTATAAATATTATGACAGATATTCCTGATAAAATAAAAATCTAAAATTAGGCTGCCAATGTTTTTACATAAAATTATGACCGAACTTGGAATCGTTGAAATAAGAGAAATAGTAAGGGCCATAAAGACTTTTTACGATTACGACTTTGGTAATTTTGCGTTAACTTCCTTTAAACAACGCCTTGAAAGGCTTATTATCAGAAATAATCTGAGTAATGCTGAAAGTCTGATAAAAAAACTCAAAGACGAACCCGATTTCTTTGATATTTTTCTGCACGAAATTTCAGTCCCTTCTACTGAAATGTTCAGAGATCCTTCTTTATGGAGATGGTTAAGAGAAGATTTCTTGCGAAATGCCATTGAAAAAAATATAGGTAAATTTAAAATATGGTTGCCTAACTGCGTTTCAGGCGGTGAGCTTTTTACATTAACCATCTTGCTTTCAGAGATGGAATTGCTGGATAAAGTAACTATCATTGCCTCATCCATAAGTAACAAAAGCATAGAAATTATTAAAGATGGCCAGTATGATCTGAAAAAAATTGAAGTATCGAGTGAGAATTATAAACGTGCCAATGGAACAGCTTCATTTGAAAAATATTATAAACTCGATCGGTATTATGCCTTCAGGGATATTTCACTAATAGCAAATGTTGAATTTAATAAACTAAATATTAATTTTGACAATGCACCCACTAATGTTAAACTAATACTGTTCAGGAATAATCTGATATATTACAATCCTACCATGCAGGACCGGATTTTAGGTACCCTGCACGAATGTCTTTCAGCATCGGGACATTTGATATTAGGGATAAAAGAAAAAATTTCCGGCTTTAATCTCACTAATAATTTTGAATTAGTAAATGATTCCGAAAGTGTTTATAAAAAACGGATTAATATTGCATAAATGAATTACAAAGCAGTAATAATAGGCGGATCGGCAGGAAGTTTTCAGGTGGTAACTAAAATTCTTAGTTCGCTTCCTCAAACCTTTCCTTTGCCTGTTCTTTTATGTCTGCATCGTCTGAAGCATGTCAGATCGGGCTTTGTTGAAGCATTATCGCTCAAGTCAAATATCCCTGTTGAAGAACCTTATGACAAGGATCAGCTTAAACCCGGCAAGGCATATCTGGCTCCGGCTAATTACCACATGTATATTGAGCTGGCAAACCGTATAGCTCTGTCAACTGAAGATGCTGTTAACCATTCAAGGCCGTCAATTGATCTGTCATTCATAACCGCTGCCTATGCATACAGAGAAAAACTGGTAGGCATCATACTTTCCGGTGCCAATAAAGACGGGGCATTTGGCCTGAAAAAAGTACATGAATGCGGTGGCACAACAATAGTTCAGGATCCTAATGAATGTGAGGTAAAAACAATGACAACAGCAGCTTTGCAACTTACAAAAGCAGATTTCGTATATACCACAGATCAAATTGTTAAGTTTCTTCTGAAAATCAAATAACTTGTAAATGAACGTATTAAAATATAGACGTTTGGTATTTGTTGCTTTTCTGGTTGTAGTTCTGGCAGCCTTTCTGTCATTGGCTGCCCTCTGGAATTCCTTACTCAATGTTAGCGATGTGCGTAATGAAGGATGGATTATTGTATTTATTTTCATACATTTTATAGCCAGTGGTATATTATTTTACTTGTCATTCAAACTTTCTGATAACGAAGCCTTGCAAACCTACATAAACAATATTGTTGAAACGGAAAAAGAAAAAATAACCAAAAAATTTCAGGAAAAAGAAAAACACATATTTGAAGAAACCCTCAAAGAAGCTGATATAAGTGAAAAAATGAAACAATTAATGACGGGTTTGCAGTCGGCAAAATCTGTTGATACCTTTGCAAACAAATTACTCATTAATCTGTCAAAACACATTGAGATAGTTAGGGGAGTATTCTACATGCGTGAAAAAGGTAAAAATTTATTCGCCTGTAAAGGTGAATATGCCCTGACCGGTAATACACCGCCTCCTTTTAAAATTGGCGAAGGCCTTACAGGACAGGTTGCAAAAAACCAGAAAATTTCAACCATCGAAGACATCCCTGAAAATTATTTTAAGGCCGAATCAGGTCTTGGCTCTTCACTGCCCAAACATCTGATTATTTTCCCTGTTATTTACAATGAAGAAACACTGGCTGTTATTGAACTTGCTACTTTTAAAAAGATTAATCCTGTACAATTAAAAATTTTAAATAGTTTAACAACCGAATTAGGAGAAAGATTAAATAAATTTGTTACTGCATAATTATGATGGTGGCTGATGAAAATAGCACCCTGATGAAAGGGATAGTTATCACAAAAACAATGTGGTGGGCATTTTTTGGTGCATGCCTGTTACCATTGGCTGCCTGGATTATTGAAATTGTGCATCTTAAACTTTCTTTTTCTCTAACAGGCCTTTATAAGGCACATACACATTCACCCTTACTATGGCTTATGGATATTCTGCCATTGCTGGTTGTTGTGAGTGTTTATTTCATGGAGAAGAAAAGGCTTGCTGAAAAACAACAATTTGATAACCAAATCAATGAACGTGATGCCCGGTTGAATGCCATGGCTGAATTTGCAAAACAAATCGGCGAAGGTAATTATAATGCTAAATTAGAACTTACTACTGATCACGACATTCTGGCACAGTCGTTGCTTATAATGCGTGATAATCTGGCTACCAATCATAAAAAGGAATCGGAAGAAAACTGGATTGCTGCCGGCAAAGAAAACATTTCTGATATTCTCCGGATGCATAATAAAATTGATCAGCTGGCTGATAAAGTCATAGCCCAGCTGGTTAAATATATTAATGTAGTGCAGGGAGCCATGTATCTTTATAATGAAGAATCAAAAACCCTTACCAACATTGCTACATTTGCCTATAACCGCAAGAAATATATCAATCAGGAATATAAACTCGGATATGGGTTAATTGGTCAGTGTGCCTATGAAAAAGACTATATCTATCTTACTGAAATACCCCAGGATTATGTAACCATTACTTCAGGCATTTTAGGGGATCAGCGTCCACAGAGTATTTTACTTGTTCCCCTTATCACAGATGAGAAACTTCAGGGAGTCATTGAATTCGCCTCACTGAAAGATCATATTCCTGAGCTTACTATCCGGTTCCTGAAAGAGTTGGGAGAAATCATAGCCCGTACTATCCTGAATTTAAAGGTAACTGAACGAACAGAGCAGTTGTTGAAAGAATCGCAGCAAATGACCATTGAGCTTAAGGAAAATGAAGAACAGTTGAGGCAAAATGCAGAAGAGATGCGGGCAACTCAGGAAGAGCTAAAAAAATCAAATGAACAACTGGAAGCAAAAATCCAGGAAGTTGAAAATGCTCAAAAGCGGTTGCATTCATTGCTCGAAAATGCCTCTGAAATTATCTCCATTTACGATGAAAACATGGTATTGAAGTATGAAAGCCCCTCGGTTATCAAAATTCTTGGTTTTACACCTGAGGAAATGATGAGCGGAAAAGATATGGACAGACTCACACGAAAAGGCGAAAGCGCTATGCGTGGGATGTTTAAACAATTGCTTGATTCACCATCCGAGCCTGTTACAATACAATACACTTACATGAAAAAGAACGGCCAGAAAATTTTCCTTGAAACCACTGGCCGAAATCTTCTTGATGATCCTGCCATTAAGGGAATAATTCTTAACTCCACCGATATTACCGAACGAAAACGCGCTGAAAGAGAAGAACGACTTAAGAGTAAAATGCAATCATTGTCTGAAAATTCTCTCGATATGATTATCCGGTTGAGTACCGTAGGACAATTCTTTTATGCTAATCCGGTTGTTAAAAACTTCATAGGTATTGACCCAAATAATCTGATTAATAAAACGCTCAATGAAATTACTATATCCGATGTTCTCTTTAATTATTTCAAAGAAACCATCGATGCCATAAAATCATATCCCAACAAAACAACCCAGGAAATCACCATTCCTGCAATTATAGATGGCACAAAGTGCGAACGCATTATGAGCTTTGCAGCCATTCCTGAATTCAATGAAAATGAACTGGAAACCATACTGTTTGTAGGGCATGATATAACGGAAGCCAAACAGATTGAGCTTGAAATTCAGGATAAAAACCGTAAAATAAGCGATTCGATTAATTATGCTCAGCGAATACAAAGTTCAATTTTACCCGATATCAGGACTGTAAGAGAATCGTTACCCAAATCATTTATTTATTACAAACCCCGCGATGTTGTCAGCGGAGATTTTCCGTGGTTCTTCCGCAGAGGTGATGAAATATATATAGCTGCTGTTGATTGCACCGGGCATGGTGTTCCAGGCGCTTTGCTTTCATTTGTAGGCTACTTCCTGTTAAACAGCATTGTTGACCATGAAAGAAAACTCACCGCAGCTGAAATTTGTGACATGTTGCATTTCGGTGTAAGAAAAACACTAAAACAGGAAATGGAAGATGCCGAGGCCCGCGATGGTATGGATATTGCATTTTGTAAAATCAATCATAAAGAAAAAGAAGTGCAGTATGCCGGAGCACACAGGCCTCTGTATTTATTACGCGGAAAAGAATTAACCGAATTTAAAGGCGACAGAAAAGCAATTGGTGGAATACCCCACCGCAAAAAGGACGAAGAAAATTTTACCAATTATGTGATTAATTATAAACGCGGTGATAAAATATTTTTCTTCTCCGACGGATTACCTGATCAGTTGGGAGGACCCGAAGGGAAAAAATATTCGCCCAGACGCATCCGTGACCTGATTGTTGAAAATTTTGACCTCCCGATTGAAAAATATAGTAACCTTTTTGAAGAAGATTTCGAAAAATGGAAAGGAGATAACAAACAAATTGATGATGTTTTATTAATTGGAATAGAATTTTAATTTTGATATAATAAAAAAATAAATTATAAGACCATGAATAATAAAAAGGATGTGAAAGGTTTTCTTGAATTTGTATATGAATTTTACAAATCAATGA
>CAZBCB010000246.1:0-5236 GCA_964489905.1 uncultured Bacteroidales bacterium | reverse complement strand
TCTACGGCAAAACACACGGGATGTGCTGCTTCTAAAAGGATATGCAGGTACCGGAAAAACAACGATTATCAGCACACTGGTAAATGTGCTCGACGATGTCGGGAGAAAATATATACTGATGGCTCCGACAGGGCGGGCAGCCAAAATACTTTCGGCCTATTCGGGCAAAAATGCATTTACTATCCATAAATGTATTTACCGGCAAAAATCTTCCAAAGACACATTCGGAATGTTTGTGCTTGATAAAAACCTTTATTCCAACACTATTTTTATTGTTGATGAGGCTTCAATGATTTCGAACCAGAAAAGCGATCAGGCTTTATATGGGTCAGGCTATCTGCTGGATGATTTGATTCAGTACATCAAAAATGATAAAAACTGCAGCCTGATATTAATAGGCGATATGGCTCAGCTTCCTCCTGTTGGAACAAATATAAGCCCTGCACTCGATAAATCTTTTATGCAGCATTATTATAACGAAATTATTGAATCTGAACTTACTGATGTCGTCCGCCAGTCGGAAAATTCAGGAATACTGGTTAATGCCACATTAATAAGGCATAACATTACCAATAATATTATGAAAGTTCCCAGGTTCATTATTCACAAATTTCCTGATACTCATGTTATCTCAGGTAATGAGCTGCAGGATGCTATAAGTATGGCTTATGACAGAGACGGCATTGAAAATACAATCGTTATTTGCAGATCGAACAAAACAGCCAATAAATATAATGCAGGTATAAGGAAACTTATCCTCTGGCGTGAAGATGAATTATCTGCAGGTGATCTGTTAATGATAGTAAAAAATAATTATTACTGGCTTGGCGAATCGGAAAAAATTAATTTTATTGCTAATGGCGATATTGCCAAAGTGCTGAAAATAAGAAAAACCGAAGAAATATATGGCTTTCATTTTGCCGATGTGTTGCTTGAACTGGTTGATTATGATATTAAGTTTGAAACAAAAATAATACTTGATACCCTTACTGTAAATGCTCCCGCACTTAACACCGAAGAAAACCGAAAACTTTTTTATAGTATTTTGGAAGATTATAAAGATATTGTTCCATCAAAAAACCAGTTTGAAAAGGTTAAAGCCAATGCATATTTTAATGCACTGCAGGTAAAATTTGCCTATGCTGTTACATGCCATAAAGCCCAGGGCGGACAATGGAAAAATGTTTTCATTGACATTGGCTATTATAATCCTGAAAAAACAGATATCGAGTCTTTACGTTGGTTATACACTGCATTTACAAGGGCTACCGAAAAGCTTTATCTGGTGAACTTTCCGGAAGAACTAATAAGAAAAAGTAATACAGCCTGAAGCGCATAAAGGAATGAAAATGCAAATTTAGCATATATATTATCTGAGATTAGTAAAAAGAATAACTTTAGACCCAGATTATATATCAGCAATGCGTAATTCCTCTTAATATAGTTTGCTTACAGACAAGTTTTATCAAATCTGCATTACCACTTTCCATTTTTATGATGTCGGATGAATTGGTTAATCCATCTTACCTGGAATTTAATTATATATAACAAAACAGGGCAGAGATTTTTTCGTTATTACACATTAACTGCCCAGAAATTTCTTAATAAAGTCTATTACCAGCTCAGGTTGTTCTGTATGAAGCCAATGCCCTGCCTGAGGAATTGTAACAACAGAAGCATTACTAAAATAATTGTAAATGCATGTAATATCCTTTTCTTGTATATAACCTGAAAGCTGTCCTCTGATAAACAATGCCGGAAAGCTTATCTGATTTTTTTCTGGCAATGGTAAGGTGTCAATACCCTTGTATATTTCTGACAAATTATTTTCAATTGCATCAATATTAAATCTCCAATGAAATTTGCCATGATTGTCAGTTTTAATGTTTTTGAGTAAGAATTGACGTAAAGGTAATGATGATATGGTTTGGGCAAGACGGATATCAGCTTCACGCCTTGATGAAACAGCAGACAAATCAACATTACGCAGTGCACTGATGATTTTTTCGTGTTGAAGTGCTTCTTCAGGATGATTTGAGGGGTTATACGAACAGGGAGATATGTCAGCAACTATAAGTTTATCAATGAGTTTTGGATGCCTTGCAGCAAAAAACATTGCAGTACGCCCGCCCATGGAATGCCCCATGATAACAGGCCTGAAAATATTATGCTGCACTATAAACTCATGAAGGTCATCACTCAGCGCTATGTAATTATGCAAGGCGTGGTGCGGAGACTGACCATGATTACGCTGGTCAACAAGAAATACTTCATGATTACCTGAAAGTTGTTTTCCGATGGAATACCAGTTATCTGAGCTTCCAAATAAGCCATGAAGGATAATTAAGGGTTTACCTGAGCCGATCCTGCGGTAAAAGAGCTCCATTTATCTGAGTTGTTCAAGATAAAGCTGAATGGTTTTTTCAAGGCCGTAATAAAGAGCATCAGATATCAGCGCATGGCCAATGGAAACCTCAAGTAAGTCAGGAATATTTTGCTGAAAATACCTCAGGTTGGCAAGGTTAAGATCATGGCCGGCATTAAGACCAAGGCCTACCTCAGCGGCTTTTTTCGCAGCCTTAATATACGGAGCAATAGCTTTTTCGGGATTTTGAAGATAATTGCGTGCATAAGGCTCAGTATAAAGCTCAATACGATTAGTGCCGGTATTTGCCGCGCGTTCAATCTGTGTTATGTCAGTTTCGATAAAAACAGAGGTTCTGATACCTGCTTTCTGCAATTCACTGATAACTTCCTGAAGGAAAGTTTCATATTTGATAACATTCCAGCCCTGATTTGAAGTTATGACATCATGTGAATCAGGCACAAGTGTTACCTGATGAGGTTTTACTTCAAGAACCAGATCGATAAACCGCTGCGAAGGATATCCTTCTATATTAAATTCGGTATTAATAACAGGCCTCAGGTCACGCACATCCTGATACCGGATGTGTCTTTCGTCGGGACGCGGATGAACAGTGATGCCCTGTGCTCCAAATTTCTGACAATTAATAGCTGCCTCAACAACATTGGGTATTGAACCGCCTCTTGCATTACGCAAAGTTGCAATTTTATTAATATTTACGCTCAGTCGTGTCTTATTCATCTGATTTGGATTTTAAATAAATTAGTGCTATTTTTAAAAATTATGCTAATTTCACCCTTTTAAAATGCGGGCTTACAAAATTAGGCTATTTTAATAATCAACAAAATGCTTGCGAAAGATTTAATTTCAGACACTGTCCCTCCGCTCCGCACTTCTGATAGTGGACAAAAAGCCCTCTATTGGATGGATATTTTCAGAATATCGCATTTGCCTATCGTTAATAATGAAGATTTTCTGGGTCTGATTTCTGATAAAGATATCTATGATCACAATATGGCCGATGAACCCATTGGCAACCATTCACTTTCCCTCTTTAGTCCTTACGTTACATACGACCAGCATTTATATGAAGTCATTGAACTGGCCTCAAGGCTCAATTTATCTGTTGTTCCGGTACTCGATCATAATAATCACTACCTTGGTGTAATTACATTAAACGACCTTATTCATTATGTTGCCGATTTTTCTGCTCTTAAAGAGCCAGGAGCCATTATCGTATTAGAAATGAATGTGCACGATTATGCATTATCACAGATAGCACAAATCGTAGAAAGTAATGATGCAAAAATACTGAGCGTATGTGTAACATCGCATTCAATTTCAACAAAGCTGGAAGTAACATTAAAAGTAAATCGCACTGATATTTCTTCAATCATACAAACATTTAACAGATATAATTATATCATCAAGAGCACCTTTATGGACGAGGATGATATGAACAGCTTCTATGAAAACCGCTATGAAATGTTTATGAAATATCTAAATATATGAAACGTACATTTATTATTTTTTCATTGATTTTTGTAACTGGTGTAATTCTAATTTCTACACCATCATGCAACCTGCACACCTCCGAAGCAAAACAATCACAAGTTTTTAGAATTAACAAGGGTGTCAATATCAGTCATTGGCTTTCACAAAGCGATGAGAGAGGCGATGCAAGGCGTAATTACTTTACTGAAAAAGATGTTGAATTCATTGCAAATATTGGATATGATCATATCCGGCTGCCAGTTGATGAGGAACAATTGTGGGATGAGAACGGAATTAAAAATACAGAAGCTTTCACATTGCTGCATAATGCCATAAAGTGGTGTTTGAAATATAATTTAAAAACTGTGGTAGATTTACATATTCTGCGCTCGCATTACTTTATCGCTGATATAAAACCGCTTTGGACCGATACTGCCGAACAGGTAAAATTTGTAAAACTATGGCTGGATCTGTCAGATGAGTTAAAACAGTACCCTGTCAGTGAGGTAGCCTACGAGCTACTCAATGAAGCAGTAGCCGACAATCATGATGACTGGAACAACCTTATTGCACGGGTAATGAAACCTTTAAGAGAAAAAGAACCAAACCGGATTATAGTTATTGGTTCAAATCGTTTTCAATCACCTGAAACTTTTCCATACCTGAAAATTCCGGAAAACGACACCAATATTATCCTCAGTTTTCACTTTTATGACCCGTTTTCTCTTACCCATCACCAGGCATCATGGACAAATATTAAGTTTTATACCGGCCCGGTTAAATACCCCGGTCAGATTATTGAAACCGCTGATCTTGCATCATATCCCGATTCTTTGAAAAAGCATCTGGAATGGTGTAACGGTTACTTCACCATGGATAGCCTTGAAAAAAGGATGCAACTTCCTCTTGAATATGCCAAAAAACATAATCTTCCTCTATACTGCGGTGAATTCGGTTGCCTGATGACAGTGCCAAGAGAATCGAGATTAAAATGGTATGAAGATATGATTGCTATTTTTGACCGCAACAACATTGCCAGAGCAAACTGGGATTACAAAGCCGAATTTGGTATTTTTAATCCTGAAACACAAGAACCGGATAGTGCCCTCATTGAAATAATTACAGGTAAAAAAATGAACTGAGATTAATCAACAGAAACACACTAAAATATTTGGACTTGTTGTTTCTATTGACTTATCGGGGAAACCTCTAAATATCAAAATGTTTCATTCAAAAATAAAAGAATGATAATGTTTTGTTAGTCAACTTATCAGTGGATTTTTTTTAATTGCCAAATTTGGAATTAATAATGCTCTGAAAATATATAACCGGCATTAATTCTGTTTTTTACGCAGTTTAATGACGCCTATCGCTAAT
>CAZBCB010000245.1:0-5292 GCA_964489905.1 uncultured Bacteroidales bacterium | reverse complement strand
AATTGAATTTCTGACCCTGAAGTTGAGCTTATGGAGAAGAGAATCGGAGCTATCTTAATTGTCGTAAAAGAAAAAGAAAACATTCAACGGCTGAATGAAATCCTTTCAGTACATGCTGATATTATAATTGGTCGTCAGGGCATTCCGGTAAGAAACAGGGGATTAAACATTATATCCATTGTAGTTGAAGGCACCAACGAAGAATTTAGTGCATTAACCGGTAAACTGGGCAGGTTAAAAGGAATTACCGCCCGATCGGTTTTAGCTAAAGATTAAACTTAATGAATAAATGGTATGAAATTTTCTCCTGAAAAATACAGGATTCCTGATGAACCTATGCAGCCGTTTATTAACGTGTGTGAGATTCAGGATTATTTATCGGGTGCGTCATCTGATAAAAGTGCCGTCAGGGATGTAATTGCCAAATCGCTTGATAAGAAAAGGCTTTCGCTTGCCGATACCGCTATTCTGCTTAAAACATCTGATCCCGGACTGGTTGAGGAAATTAAAGAAGGTGCAAGGCGTCTGAAGGAATCGGTATATGGCAACCGTATTGTACTGTTTGCTCCCTTATATATTGGTAATAAATGCACAAACAATTGCCAGTATTGTGGTTTCAGGGTTTCAAATAAGGATGCAGTAAGGAAGACCCTTAGCCGGGCTGAAATTATCAGTGAGGTTGAATCTCTTGAAGACAGCGGCCAGAAAAGGCTAATTCTGGTTTTTGGAGAACACCCTGAATACAGCCCTGATTTTATTGCAAATACTGCCCGTACAGTTTATCAGGTTAAAAAAGGGCATGGTGAAATCAGAAGAGTTAACATTAATGCCGCCCCACTCGATATTGATGGATTCCGGATAGTGAAAGATGCCGGTATTGGCACATATCAGATATTTCAGGAGACATATCATCCCCAGGCATATTCATGGTATCATCCATCGGGACGAAAACAAGATTATAATTACCGGCTAACAGCCCTTGACAGGGCACAGGAAGCCGGACTTGATGATGTTGGCATCGGGGCGCTATTCGGATTATATGACTGGCGTTTTGAGGTAATGAGCCTTGTTAGGCATACCAACCATCTTGAGGCATGTTATAATGTTGGCCCTCACACCATTTCGTTCCCGCGGCTTAAAGATGCTTCCGCTGTGAAAATTAATTCAAAGTATTTTGTTAATGATGATGAATTTAAACTGATGATTGCCATACTGAGGCTTGCAGTACCTTATACCGGACTAATTTTGACTGCACGTGAAAATGCTGTCATACGAAAAGAAGCCATGCAGTATGGAGTATCACAGATTGATGGCGGGACAAGGATTGAACTCGGCGCCTATTCCATAAAAGAAGTAAGCACACAAAATATTGATAAAGAGCAGTTCAAAATAAACGATGACCGGTCACTGAATGAAGTTATTGATGAACTGATTGATCAGCAATATCTGCCTTCGTTTTGCACCGCTTGTTACCGGTTAGGCCGCACCGGCGAGCATTTTATGGAATTTTCTGTTCCGGGTTTTATTAAGCGCTTCTGTTCACCTAATGCCATACTTACACTGGCTGAATACCTTATTGACTATGCCCCTGAAGATACAGCCAGCAAAGGCTGGAAATTAATAAATGATCAGTTGAATAAGCTTAACATGCACATAAATGTTGATGAATTAACGCGTCGGATTGAACGAATTAAAGCTGGCGAACGTGATTTGTATTATTAAAAGTAGTTTTAGAAAACTATTTATTACTGTAAATATAAAATTATTCATTCAAAAATATGGAAAAAGGCAGGGAAATCAAACCGCATATCGGAATTTTCGGCCGGCGGAATGTAGGTAAAAGCTCTATTATTAACGTTATTACAGGACAGGACGTTGCCATAGTATCTTCTCATCCCGGAACAACCACTGACCCGGTTAAAAAATCCATTGAAATATTCGGGATAGGTCCTGTAATTATGATTGATACTGCAGGTATTGATGATTACGGAGATGTTGGTCTGAAAAGGGTTAAAAAGTCAAAACAGGTTATCAGGTCAATAGATTTGGCATTACTTGTAATTACTGATAACCAGTTTAATCATTTTGAAGAAAGCCTGTTGGATGAGTTTTATGAAAACGGAGTACCCTGCCTGATTATTCATAATAAAACCGATATTTCATCCCTGAATCCTGATCTTGCCATAAAAATTAATCAGCAATACAATACCCGGATTGTTGAGTTTAGTGCAAAGCATCCTGAAAACCTTGATCATCTTATTGATGCTATTTGTAAAACAATGCCCGAAACCGCTTACCGCCAGAAATCGTTGTTAGCTGATTTTATATGCAAGGGCGATATTGTATTACTCATTGTGCCCATTGATACAGAGGCTCCTGAAGGACGTCTTATATTACCCCAGGTACAGGCCATTCGCGATATCCTTGATAATAATTGCGTTGCAATTGTATTAAAAGAAAATGAAGTGGACCATTTTTTAAAAAATACCGGCATTAAACCCAAAATGGCTATATGTGACAGTTCGGTATTTGATAAAGTCCATGCATTTGTCCCGGATGATATTCCGCTCACTGGTTTCAGCATTCTGCTTGCCAGCCACAAAGGTGAATTCAGTCATTATTTGCAAGGTACGCCTGAGATTGACAGACTCAAAGATAATGACAGGGTTCTTATTCTTGAATCATGCACACATCATGTTTCATGTGATGATATCGGAAGGTTTAAAATCCCTCGCTGGCTTGAGCAATTCACCGGAAAAAAACTGACATTTGATGTTGTTTCAGGTCTGAACCGGCTTGAAAAGCCTATAACCGACTATTCGCTTGTTATTCAGTGCGGCGGATGCGTTATTACGCGCAAACAACTGGTTAACCGGCTAAAACCAGCTATTGATCACCGCATACCTGTGACAAACTATGGAATGGCCATTGCCTACATGCAGGGGGTGTATGACCGTGCTATTGAACCGTTTATAAAAAATAATACCAATACCTGAGTAATTTGAATACCTGTATGAAATGAAAGATATTGCTACCATATTAGCAGCTGAAAGCCTTAGTAAGGAAGATATTGTAACATTATTAAAGGTAAATGGCCATGATGAGCAGTTGATTTTTCAAAAAGCTGCAGAAATTAAAGAAAAGAACGTCCAGAACAAAGTCTATTTCAGGGGGTTGATTGAATTTTCAAACTTGTGCCGTAAAAATTGCCTGTACTGTGGAATTCGCAAGGAAAATAAATACCTGTTACGCTATACACTTACTGATGATGAAATAATTGAAGCTGCAAGATTTGCTTATGAAAATCATTACGGATCTGTTGTACTGCAATCAGGTGAACTCACGGGGAGGTCCTTTGTTAACCGTGTTAGTCGCTTGTTGCAAAAAATCAACAGGATGTCGGGTGGCAGATTGCGGATTACCTTATCATGTGGTGAACAAAGCTATGAAACATACAGGAAATGGTTTGAAAACGGTGCAGTAAGGTACTTATTGCGCATCGAAACTTCAAACCCTGTCCTTTATTCCAGAATTCATCCGGATGACAACATTCATCGATACAACACAAGGTTAAAATGCCTTGAAAGCCTTAAAAAAGCCGGATATCAGGTTGGCACAGGTGTAATGATTGGCTTGCCTGATCAGACATTTGAAGATATGGCTGATGACCTGTTGTTTATCAGGCAGATTGATGCCGACATGGTGGGCATGGGGCCATATATTGAACATAAACACACTCCTTTGTATTCATATAGAAACAGGCTATACAACCGTAATGAAAGATTGAAGATTTCATTAAAAATGATTGCTTTGTTGCGGATTTTAATGAAGGATATCAATATTGCTGCAACAACAGCATTACAGGCTATTGACCCGTTTGGACGTGAAAAAGCCATAATGGCAGGTGCCAATGTTATTATGCCTAATATTACACCTGCAAAATACCGTGAATATTATCTATTATATGAAAATAAACCATGTACAGATGAAGAATCAATCAACTGCCGGCAATGTCTGCAAATACGTATATCAACAACCGGAAATCAGATAGCATTTGATGATTGGGGAGATTCTGTTCATTATGTGCGGCGCTGTAAAGAAACTTCCGGACTTAAGCTGCGTTAAAAACTGTTGTCCCTAATTGCGTTTATCCATCCCCCACATAAGCTTATTCCTGATTGTACTATAAAAGTTGGTGTTTGGTAATTTCACCATGCTTAGCTTGTATTTCGATTTACAAATATTGAATTGCAAGGAACTATCAACAAGCTTTCTGCGATTATCGGCTGTTACCAGAAATTTACCGCTTCGGCTGTTAACGGTTAGCTTAACATGAATGTAATCAGGTATTACAATCGGCCTTACGGTGAGATTATGTGATGCAATGGGAACAATAATAAAACTGCCCGAACCGGGTACAAGAATCGGCCCTCCTGCACTGAGAGAATATGCAGTGGAACCGGTTGGTGTGGAAACAATCAGTCCGTCAGTCCAATATGTATTCAGAAATTCGTTGTCAAGATATGCATCAATTGTTATGAGCGATGCATCACTTTTTTGAATGGTGATTTCATTCAGGGCAAAATTCATATCGCCAAAAATATCTTCAGGCGTCTGAAAATGAATCATGGTGCGGTATTCAATGTCATATTTACCATCGAGTATAGCGCTAAAAGCATTTTCAATATCTTCCTTTGATATGTTGGCCAGAAATCCCATTCTTCCCGAATTAATCCCTATAATCGGAATATCATGATGAAATACAAACGGAATTGATTCAAGAAAAGTCCCGTCGCCGCCGACACTCATCATAAGATCGGCTTTGCCTGCTATTTCATTGACAGAATTAAAGGCCGGCAAAGAAGCATATTTATTAACGGAAATTATATTGATGAAATCAAGAAAAGGTTTGTAAATGCTTATTTTAACATCTTTCTCGGCTATCAACTGTAAAAGCTTCTCCATATAAGGAACAAAATCCTGAGAAAACGATTTTCCGTAAATGGCTATTTTCATATAAAAAATTACTGTTTTAAAAATTTCTGTTTAAAGGTATTAAATCTTTATTCAATACTCAAGATACTTTTTCAACGCATAAATTATTTAAAAAACTTTGACTATTAGTCATTAATATATATTTTCGTAATTCGTTTGACAAGTTGTTATTGACTTATTAATTTATTGATTAATAAGCATATATATTGATCAGTTCATATTGAACATACCCGTTTTTATTTATTAATTACGGGATTTTATAGTATGTTAACCTTATTTTGTACTTCCTGATAATGA
>CAZBCB010000244.1:0-5297 GCA_964489905.1 uncultured Bacteroidales bacterium | reverse complement strand
AAGATAAGAGGAGCTATAGTTATTGATGTTGAACGTTGTAAAGGATGTGAAATATGTGTTTCAGCATGTCCTGTAAATGTTATCAGCATGGAAAACAAAGTCAATGGCAAAGGCTACCATTTTGCATTTATGGCTAATCCTGATGTTTGTACAGGTTGTGCCAATTGTGCCGTTGTATGTCCCGATGGTGTTATAACCGTATATCGAAAAAAGTTCGAAGAATAAAAATAATATGTAATATTATGGGCCAGATAAAACTCATGAAAGGAAATGAGGCATTTGCCGAAGCGGTAATAAGAGCCGGGTGTGATGCTTACTTTGGCTATCCCATTACCCCTCAATCGGAAGTAATGGAATATCTTGCAGCTCAGGAACCTCATAAGCGTACAGGTATGGTTCTTTTGCAGGCTGAGAGCGAGGTTGCTGCAATAAATATGGTTTACGGTGCAGGAGGTACCGGGAAACGGGTAGTTACATCTTCCTCAAGCCCCGGAATCAGTCTTAAACAGGAAGGTATTTCATATATTGCAAGCGCTGAAATTCCCTGCCTTATTCTGAATGTTATGCGTGGCGGACCTGGCCTTGGTACCATTCAGCCTTCACAGTCTGATTATTTTCAGGCTACAAAGGGCGGGGGACATGGTGATTACAGACTTATTGTTCTGGCTCCTGCATCAGTGCAGGAAATGGCTGATTTTGCCAAACTCGGCTTTGAACTTGCATTTAAATACCGTAATCCGGTGATCATTCTTTCTGACGGAGTGATCGGGCAAATGATGGAAAAAGTGGAGTTGTTCGATCAGCAACCGAGAGCAACAACCTTCGACCAGTCGTGGGCCACAACCGGTAAAACCCCCGACCGTGAGAGAAATATCCTTACTTCACTTGACCTTGATCCGGCCCGTATGGAACGACATAATCAGGCATTGCAGGCTAAATACAGAAAAATAGAAGAAAATGAGGTGCGTTTTGAATCTATTTATTGCGATGATGCAGAATATCTTCTCGTTGCTTATGGTTCAGTAGCACGAATATGCCAGAAAACTTTAAAACTTGCCCGGCAGGAAGGAATAAAAATTGGCCTTTTAAGACCAATTACATTATATCCCTTTCCGTCAGGAATAATACGTGATTTGTCGCCTAAGGTCAAAGGCATATTAACTGTTGAATTAAGTGCCGGCCAGATGGTTGAAGATGTCCGACTTGCCGTTGAAGGCAGAACAGTTGTTGAATTCTACGGCAGAATGGGTGGCATGATGCCTTCACCATCAGAAATACTTGATGTAATTAAAAACAAATTTTTAAAGAAATGAATTATGGAAACAAAAACGAACAATATATTGGATGAAATTATCAGGGAAGAAAATCTGGTGTATAAAAAAACATCCCTGATGACCGATAAGGTTTTATCCTATTGTCCGGGTTGTGGCCATGGAGTTGCCCATCGTATCATTATGGAAGTAATTGATGAAATGGGCATTCAATCAGAAACCATTGGCGTTGCTCCTGTGGGTTGTTCGGTACTTGCCTATGAATTTATGAATATTGACATGCAACAGGCCGCTCACGGCAGAGCTCCTGCAGTTGCCACAGGCATTAAGCGATGCTGGCCTGATAAATATGTGTTTACCTATCAGGGTGATGGTGATCTGGCAGCTATCGGTACAGCCGAAACCATACATGCCTGTAACCGGGGTGAAAATTTTACAATAATATTCATCAATAATGGTATTTATGGTATGACAGGAGGACAGATGGCACCTACCACCCTGGCCGGAATGAAATCGTCAACCACGCCTTACGGACGCGATGTGGCTCTTATGGGTAATCCGTTGAAAATTACCGAACTGGTAGCTATGCTCCCCGGTACATATTTTGTTGCCCGACATTCAGTTCATACGCCGTTAAATGTAAGAAAAGCAAAAAAAGCAGTCAGGATGGCTTTTGAAAACCAGAAACTCAATAAAGGACTTTCATTTATTGAAATCGTATCAAACTGTAATTCGGGATGGAAAATGCCTCCTGTTAAGGCTAACAAGTGGATGGAAGAAAATATGTTCCCTTTTTATCCGCTGGGTGATATTAAAGTAAACGGTGAACTGGTTCAGAAAACCGAAAAGAAACAAGAATAATTCATCGATTTACCAATATTTATTTTTTATACTATGAATGAAGAAATAATAATTGCAGGTTTTGGCGGACAAGGAGTCCTCTCAATGGGGAAAATACTGGCATATGCCGGTATGATGCAAAATATGGAAGTCAGCTGGATGCCATCATACGGGCCTGAAATGAGAGGAGGTACAGCTAACGTTACTGTAATACTGAGTGATGAAAGAATCAGTTCTCCTGTTCTTAATCAATATGATACAGCTATTATCCTCAACCAGCAATCGATGGATAAATTTGAAAATTCTGTTAAACCCGGAGGCATATTATTATATGATCCGAATGGTATTACCAGACATCCTGTAAGAAAAGATATTAAAATATACCAGGTTGAGGCAGCTACAGAAGCAAGCCGCATGTCGACTTCAAAGACATTTAACATGATTGTTTTAGGCGCCTACCTGAAACTTAAACCTGTTGTAACACTGGATAATGTAGTGCACGGACTTAAGGATTCGTTACCCGAACGCCATCATCATCTGATTCCTGTTAATGAACAGGCGCTTAAAAGGGGTATGGAAATTGTAAAACAATATGCCTGAATACAACATGATGTATGGCCCCCGGTTTTTTAAGAAAATTGAAAGCAATTGCAAAACCCCGAATATTTTATTAGATCCTGGTTTTAAATAGTTCCAATCGGGATAAATAATAAAACATTAATTATCATTCATGAAATATAGTGAATTGGGAAATACCGGAATAAAAATCCCTCCTGTCATTTTTGGTACAAGTGCATTAGGAAATCTGTATGTTGCGCTGGATGAAGAAACCAAGCTGAGTATAGTTAGGGAGTGTGTCACGCATGTCGATAGGCCGGTTGTTTTTGACTGTGCCGGTAAATATGGTGCCGGTCTGGCATTGGAAATGCTTGGTAGCTGTCTTCAAAAACTTAATATTTCCCCTGATAATGTCATCATTAGCAATAAACTGGGGTGGACAAGGGTGCCATTAAAGGCTTCTGAACCTACTTTTGAGCCCGGCGTGTGGCATAATTTAAAATTTGATGCAGAACAACATATAAGTTATGATGGAATTATCGCCTGCTGGGAACAGGGAAATGAACTGCTGGGTGGTAAATACAAACCTCAGCTTGTTTCAGTACACGATCCCGACGAATATATCAATCAGGCAAAGAATCCTGAGGAGCAAAAAATCCTGTTCGAACATATAATTGATGCATACAAGGCATTATCTGACCTTAAAAAAACAGGCAAAGTAAAAGCAGTGGGTGTAGGTGCCAAAAAATGGAATATCATCGAACAAATATCAAAACACATAGATTTAGACTGGGTAATGTTTGCAAACAGCATGACCATTATGCACCACCCACCTGAATTGTTGAACTTTATGAAACAATTAAATCAGAAAGGTATCGGAATTATCAATTCTGCCGTTTTTCACAGCGGGTTTCTTACTGGCAGTGACTATTTTGACTATGTGCTGATTAAACCTGATACACCCCAAAATATTGCTCGTTTCAGATGGAGGGAACAGTTTTTTTCGTTATGCCAAAAATATGAAATATCGCCGGCTGCCGCCTGTGTTAAATTTGCAATGTCTCCTCCGGGTGTGGCAGCAGTTTCCCTGAATACATCAAAACCAGACAGGGTCAAAGACAATGTTGCCCTGGTTATGGCCGAAATTCCCGAAACATTCTGGAAAGAAATGAAAAAGTACGGCCTTATTCGTGAGGATTATCCATATTTAATGTAGTTTTGGGTTTCGCATTTCTAATTTATAATTACAATGGAATATCCTGAAAAACAAACTTACTCTGAATTCAAGCGGTATTGTAAAACGCTTGAACTGAAAAACGATCCTGTGCTGATTGAGAAATATAAAAAGGTTCACGAGCCGGGTGCTGCATGGCCTGAGATTACTCAAGGAATGCGCGATGTTGGCATTTTAGGCATGGAAATATACATATACGGCAATCGTTTGTTCATGATTATGGACACAGTGCCTGATTTTGATCATGAAAGAGATATGGCCAGGCTTGCCAATATGCCCCGACAAAAAGAATGGGAAGCTTTCGTGTCTGAATTTCAGGAAACATCAGCTGATGCCAGCGCCAGCCAGAAATGGCAGCTTATGGAACGTATTTACAACATGAACAGTTGATTAATCTATGAAAATTGACAGCCATCAGCATTTCTGGAAATTCAATATAAGGGATTATGGTTGGATAACCCATGAAATGAATGTCATCAAAAGAGATTTTCTACCAGATGACCTTCAGGAGGAGCTGAAAAAAAATGATTTTGATGGTTCTGTTGCTGTGCAGGCCAGACAAACTCTTGAAGAAACAGAATGGTTGTTGCAACTGTCTGATCGTTATTCGTTTATTAAAGGTATTGTGGGGTGGGTTGACCTGAGATCAACCCAGCTTGAAAGGCAACTTGATGCTTTTGCAAGTCACCCCCGGTTTGTTGGTGTAAGACATGTAATCCAGGATGAACCTGATAATGAATTTATTTTAAGTGATGTTTTCCGGAAAGGAATAAAGGTTCTTGAAAAGTATAATCTTGTTTATGATATACTTATCTTTCAGAAACATCTTCCGCAAACCATAGAATTTGTAAGAAAATTTCCGGGAATTACTTTTGTACTCGACCATATTGCAAAACCGTTGATTAAGCAAAAAGTGATTTCTCCATGGAAAGAGAGATTAATTGAACTTGCCAAGCTGCCAAATGTATATTGTAAGATTTCAGGCATGGTTACAGAAGCAGATTGGTTTCAATGGAAAAAAGAAGATTTTATACCCTATCTTGATATTGTTTTTAACGCTTTTGGAACTGACAGGGTAATGATAGGTTCTGACTGGCCGGTCTGTTTACTTGCAGGAAAATATGATAAAATAATAAACATTGTATCAGCCTATATGGCTGATTTTTCTGAACATGAAAAAAAAGCGGTTTTTGGTGAAAATGCTGTAAAAGTGTATAAATTAGAAAAATAACCTGATTTTATCATGATGAGTGAAACCATAAGATAAAATTAGATTGGTAAGAATTAATAATAACCTCGGTTAAAATAAAAAAAAACAGATAACCAGAAAGAAATGAAAGCTTTTGTTCTCAAAGAACCTAACAGACTAGTTATACAACAGATAGCCGAGAAGC
>CAZBCB010000243.1:0-5298 GCA_964489905.1 uncultured Bacteroidales bacterium | reverse complement strand
TAAACCCGGTTAAGTCATTAGTTCGCTTCGCTCCTAATGACAAATCCGGGATAAAGCTATCATTTATTCAGAGTTATTCATAATACCACACATGACCGTGTTTTCAGTGAACAGACATTATACCCGCAGTTTATATCAGATGTAAAAACTATTTTTTCAGCTTTTGTCGATTAAAGTAACTATTTGGTATAGTTTTCTGACATTTTAATCGATAATATGCGGTGTCAATCCGTTAAAAAAACTAATTTTAAGCTTAACTGCATACCTGGACCCATGAACAGAAATAGCGGACGAAAAATACTTTCATTCCTGATGCACCTTACAGCATGGGCAACTGTATTCCTGTTACCTCATTTCATACTGAGGCGACCGGATCAAGGAAGTATTGAGTTCCGTGATATAATTCTGTGGTTGTTAATGGTAATATTCTTTTACGTTAACTATTACCTGCTGGTTCCCTATTTTCTCACACGGAAAAAATTTATGATATATTCCTTTTCATTAATAATCATGCTTTTTATTGCATTTTCAACCGGTCGCTATCTGGCTTTAAAATATGATTCAGCGCATGAATACCTACGCATAAGAAAAAAGCATCCACCTGAGCGTGCTGAAGCAATCATCAGGCGCATTGCAGCAAACCGAGGGGTTGGAGCTGTTTTTTTAAGCCTGATGATTCTGGCCGTGAGCACAAGTATTAAGGTTACAGGTGACTGGTATAAAATGGACAGAAAGAGGAAAGAAATTGAAAATGAAAAACTTACGACGGAATTAAATCTGTTAAAATCACAAATAAATCCTCATTTTTTCTTTAATACCCTTAACAATATTTATTCACTTGCCATTCGTAAATCAGAAAATACTCCAGAGGCAATAGTAAAACTTTCGCAATTAATGCGATACATTATTTATGACACCGATAAAGATAAGGTCCCGCTTGATAAAGAAATTGATTATTTGAGAAACTATATTGAACTTGAAAAACTGAGGCTTCAGCAAAATGTAAGAGTGCAGTTTGAAATTGAGGGAAATATATCAGATAAGCTTATTGAACCGTTACTTTTGCTTCCTTTTGTTGAAAATGCTTTTAAACATGGTGTTCATCAGACAAAACCTTGTTGCATTATTATCCGTATAATATTAAACAGAGGACTAACACTATATGTTGAAAATCCGGTTCAGGTTTATGAAGATAATAAACACAGCAGCAATCAGGGCTTTGGATGGCAGAATGCTGAAAAGCGGCTTCAGCTTCTGTACGGAAAAAATTATAAACTTGAAACAGATATTAACAATGATGTGTTTAAGGTGGTGCTAACATTAAACCTGAAAAATAATGAAATGCCTGATAGTGGATGATGAACCGCTTGCTCAGCAGGTGCTGGAAGATTTTATTGCCAGGGTGCCATTCCTTGAACTGGCCGGGAAATGTTCCGGTGCCCTTCAGGCTGTTGATTTCCTTCAGCATAATCCTGTTGATCTGATATTTCTCGATATTAATATGCCTGTAATAAGCGGAATTGAAATGATAACCAGTCTTCCTGTAAAGCCTTTATTCATACTCACTACGGCATATTCAGAATATGCATTACAGGGTTATGCAATAAATGCCACCGATTATCTGCTTAAGCCCATTCCTTTTGAACGGTTTATGACTGCTGTCAATAAAGCCTACGAGTTGTTTGTATTAAGAAAACAGATAAAAACGGCAGATACCGATGACAGGCAAACAACTGAACCAGACCAGATTTTTGTTCGTGCAGACTATCAGACCGTACGCATAAACCTGAAAGATATTCTTTATATTGAAGGCTTAAAAGATTATGTGAGAATTCACCTGAGTTCAAGAAAACCGGTAATGACGCTTCAAACCATGAAAAATATGACTGAACTGTTACCGGCCGGACAATTTTTACGCGTACATAAATCATTTATTGTTAACCTAAGAAATATTGACGCCATTGAACGGAATTCAATCCTGATTGGTGATAAAAGAATTCCGGTAGGTGACGGTTTTAAGGATGAACTAGTAAAAAGAATAAAAAAATAATTTGCTAAAGGTTGATAACTTTATTATTAATTTGAAAATTAAAATATTATCCTTTTTTAAATTTCACATTAAATAACTACAAGCATTCAATAATTCTAACAATTTCAACGTTATGAAACCATTACTCATTGAAGCAACTGACTATACGCCCTATGTTTGTTTCGACAAAGACAAAGGAATATTTGAAATTACAGGGATTTCAAAACCATCCAATGTTTTTGATTTTTACAATCCCATTCTCAACTGGCTAGAAAAATATATGGAAATGCCCAATGATAAAACGATGCTGTCAATAAAGCTGGGTTACGTTAATACAGCTTCAGCCAAAATAATCAATTATATTATAAAAAAAATGGAAATTGCCATTAAAAAGGGGAAAGAAGCCCGCGTATTATGGCATTATTCAAAGCATGAACCCGATGTTAAAGAAATGGGCGAAAATTACTCACACATGTATATCGTTCCGTTTGACTTTAAAGCGTATGATTGATAAATGAATTGCCAAAAATAAAACCAATTTTTTGATAACTTTTTTTTCACATTAACGTTAAATTGAAATGAATATCAATAAAATTAATTCACTTAATAACAAACCATTTTAATTTCAATACATGGAATCGCTGATACTTTATGGTGCAAAAGATACACCATCGGTCTATTTTGACAAAAATGCAAACTTATTTGAAATAACCGGAGTGTCGTTACCTGCAAATGTGCTTGATTTTTATAACCAGGTTTTGCAGTGGATGGATAACTATGTAAAAAATCCGAATGACGATACAACCCTTACACTGCGTCTGGAATACCTTAACACTTCTTCTGCCAAGGTAATCAGTGTTCTGATAAAGAAGCTGGAACATATTATGCATACAGGGAAAAAGGTAAAGGTTTGCTGGTATTATCCTGCTAATGAGCCGGAATTAAAAGAACTTGGTGAGGATTATTCTGTTGGCTGCAAGGTGCCTTTTGAAATTAAAGCTTACGAAAATTAGTAATGAAAAAACACCTGGGGTTAACAGATATTAATTTTTCCCCCAGGTAGCAGGATTTACCATCCATGCTTCAAGAGTAACTGTTTCTTCAGGACTGTTATCAGTTGCTGCATTAATGGTTGGACTCGTTGAAAAATCCTTTAGCATCCAGTCTTCTATCTCCAGAGGTTGTTCAATCTCTTCTTTAAGCAAATAATTAACATTTACCGTATTTTTTATGTGATTCCAGTTTCCGGAATTTATCATCCATTTTTCAAGCATAACCTCTGATTCCGGATCTGCTGTCAATACCGGTGAACCTGAAATAGACCTGTTTAACGCAAGAGTATTTGAATAAGCCTGTTTAATAAGACCCGTTAAAACCATTTCATGGTTCAGATGCATATTTTGTGCTGAATTCATTGACATAACAAACAATAAAGATGCTATGGTAAGCACGATTTTTCTTGTCATCTGGTTAATTTTTGTTGTTGTTTTCATGACTTCCACTTTTTATGGGTTAATGTGTTGTTTTGTGTTAATTCTTTAACATATTCTATGCCAAACTTTGTATTATATTGTATTTCAATTACTTAAAATGTTTTATATATTACTTAAAAAATGTTAAAACTGAACGATTTGTTACAATTTATGTTCGAAAATGAACATTTTTAAAGATATTCATATCTTAATATCTTTTTTAGGAATAACAAAAAAAGCCTGTTTGTGTTCAAACAGGAGCAATGACTATAACAAATTCACCACGGATAGATTTTTTGCTGAAGTAGTCAATCGCCCCGGCAAGTGTGCCTCTTATGGTTTCTTCATGCACTTTGGTCAGTTCTCTTGATATGGAGCAGGCACGGTCAGAACCTAAAGATTCTGAAAGTTCGGCCAGTGTTTTTAATAACCGGTGAGGCGATTCGTACAATATAATGGTGCGGTTTTCTGAGGCAAGCCTTGCAATTCTTGTTTTACGGCCTTTTTTATGTGGCAGGAACCCTTCAAAGCAAAATGTGTCATTCGGGAAACCCGAATTCACCAATGCAGGAATCAGGGCGGTAGGTCCGGGCAGACACTCAACCGGGACATTTAACTCAATACAGGTTTTAACCAGTAAATATCCGGGGTCTGAAATAGATGGAGTTCCGGCATCACTAACCAGTGCAATCTGCTCACCGTTTTTTATTCGATGAGCAATATCCTGTGCGGTTTTATGTTCATTAAATTTATGATGCGAAATTAAGCGGCCCGAAATATTATACTTTTTAAGAAGAATTGCTGTTTTTCGCGTATCTTCAGCCAGAATAAGGTCACTCTCCTTTAATACCCTCAATGCCCGGAGAGTTATATCCTCAAGGTTGCCAATAGGAGTCGGAACCAAATAAAGTTTACTCATGCTGACCGGTTATAAACTTGCGCCTTACTATTTCGAGCAAACCCTGAACCAGTTCACTGTCCATATCCCAATTATACTCCCTGATCATATAATTATACGCCTCATTGAAATTGGCTGAATCATTTAATACGCTTATTGCATGCTCATATTTCCGCGCATCGTTGTTAAATAATTCCCTGATGTATAAAAACCTTTCATTAATACCTATGGCTTTGGAAATATCGCTTACCGGCTTAGCCTGCACCCTTGATGAAAGATCTTTATAATGCACCTTTTGATGCAGGTCATCATGCAATAATTTTTTTTCACTTAATTTGTCAGACAGCACTTTCTGCTGGGTTTTCTTCTCTTTGTGTGTCATCACAGCTTCTTCAGCGCCAGCCGGGCTTTCTCCCTTTTCTTTCTTTTCTTCATCAGCAATTGCTGATTCACCAATGGGTTGTGTTGAAACAGTATTATCAGCATCAGCTTTGGGTACCGGCTCACTCTGAATATCGGCTGTTGCGATATTTTTTTCTTCAGGCCTGATCATTAACATAATATCATAAAGATTGCGGACTTTTTGCAAAGCCAGATCCAGATCGACAGCTGAAAATGTGTTTTTATTATACATGGAATCGAGCAGACTGTTTATCTCCTGCAAATCAGCCATAGCAGCCTTTAATGTATGTTTATAATTCATTAGCCCCGTGTTTTAAAAATATAGCTGCTATAAAATTAGCAATTTCTTTTTTCCTTTTGTACCTGTGATACTTAAATTTCAAAAATGAATTGCCATGATAGTTGAGTATAGCTTACCATTTGTTTTTATCTGGCTATTGTATTCAAAGACAATGCCTTTTATTTTTTCGGCGGAAAAAAACTTTTAATTATGTTTT
>CAZBCB010000242.1:0-5312 GCA_964489905.1 uncultured Bacteroidales bacterium | reverse complement strand
TGATGGACTTTTTTTCAAACTATAATACGTATTTTTGATACAAGTTAGGGTTTAATATTTGATATATAGTGTTTTATGAATTTATAATATCCTTTGTAATCAATCTTATCATATGTTTTTACCTGTAACCACAAAAAATCAGTGAATGATAAAAGGTTGGCTATGAAACTGCCTCCTTATTTCAGGAATACTTTGATATAATTTCTGTCAATTTACTTAATTCTATGGGTTTTGAAATATAGTCGTTACAGCCTGCTGCGATGGCTTTTCTGGCGTCATCAGCCAGGGCATAAGCTGTTTGTGCAATAACAGGCACAGTGCGGTTAATTTTCCGGATCATACGTGTGGCAGTCAGACCGTCTAATACAGGCATTTTAATGTCCATCAGAATTAGTGATATATCGGGGTTTTCTCTTACTGCATTAACAGCTTCTTCTCCGTTTCTGACAGCAATAATTGAAATATTATATTCAGATAATGCTTCTTTCAGATAACTCAGGCTTGTCTGATCATCTTCGGCTATTAATATTTTCAGTTTTTGATTAATTTTTGGATGCATTTTATTATCTGATATAGTGGTTTCCGGAAGTCTGTCTGTCTCAGGTTTTTTATGAGGCAATGTAAAGAAAAAGGTACTGCCTTTGTCGGGTTTCGACTGAACCCAGATTTTCCCACCAAGCATTTCAACATAGGCTTTGGATATGGATAAACCCAGTCCCGAACCTTCGTAAGGTCGGGTAATATTAAGATCAGCCTGTACAAAAATTTCAAAAACAGAATCTATCTTATCTTCAGGGATTCCGATTCCGGTATCTTTCACATAAAATACCATATCGTTTTGTGTACCGGGGTAATAACCCAGTTCAACAAAACCTTTGTAGGTAAATTTAAGCGCATTACTAATCAGATTGATTAAAACAGACTCAAACTTATTCTTATCTGTAAGAAAAACAATTTTAGCATCTTCAGGTTTTATGGCTAAGTTGAAATTTATGCCTTTTTTTTCAAACTGTGCTGAAAATAATTTGTGCTGTTCCTGAATAACATCAGATATGTTTACTTCACTTATGTTTATTTCGGTAGCACCTGCTTCAATTTTTGATATTTCTATTATATCATTTATTGTGCTTAGTAATCTTTTTCCGCTTTTATTAATAATTTCGATAAATTCATCTCTTTTTTCTGCGGTAAGCTCAGGACGTTTTAAGAGTTCCATAAACCCAATGATGCTATTCATGGGAGTTCTTATCTCATGGCTCATATTGGCAAGGAATGCCGATTTGAGCCTGTTGCTTTCTTCGGCTTTTTCTTTTGCTGCAGCCAACTCTTCGAGCATTTTTTTTCTTTCGCTGATATCTTCTTTTATAGCCACGAAATTTGTCACTTTGCCATCTGAATTTATGATGGGCGATATAACAGCTCTTTCCCAGTATATTTCACCGTCTTTTTTTCTGTTTTGTAATTCTCCTATCCATGTATTGCCTGAAAGTATTGTATTCCAGAGTTCCTGATAAAATTCCTTCTTATGAAGGCCTGATTTTAGTATACGGGGATTTTTCCCCAGTACCTCATTCCTGCTAAATCCGGTATGTTCAGTAAAATAGGGATTGGTATAAATTATTTGACCTTCAGCATCGGTAATAATTACAGAGACTGAACTTGATTCGACTGCCTGATTCAGCAGTTTTATTTTTTCTTCGGCTTTTTTCTTTTCGGTTATATCATGCACAATAGAATGAATATATTGTTTTCCGCCGATATCAATCCGGCTGCTGAATACTTCAACATCTACAAAGCTGTTATCGGCTTTTCGGTGTCTGAATTCGAAATAGGTTTTTTTACGGGTAAGGATTTTTTTCATTTCTTTTTTAAGTGTATCATCAGGCAGTGTATTAATGCGGGAAATATTCATTTGCTGTAGTTGTTCTACAGACCAGCCATAAAAATTCGCTGCGGCCTGATTGGCTTCGACAATATTTCCGTTGTCGGGATCGATAATCATTTTTACGGCAGCATGATTCTGAAACAGATTCCGGAATTTTTTTTCACTCTGGCGTAAAGCTGATTCTGCTTTATTGCGTACTTTAATTTCATGTTCAAGTTCAGCGGCATACTTTCTGGTAGATTCATAAAGCCGGATGTTTGCAATTGTTTGGGCAGCCTGCCCTGCAAAACCTTTATACAGTTCTATTTCCTCTTCTGAAAATACTCTCAGGTCATTTACAGATGCCAGTATTAATGCTCCTATTGCCTGTTTTCGGGTAATAAGAGGCAGATAAATTATTGAACGCAGACCTCTTATCAAAACAATATTTTTTTCAGCTGGAGTAAGGCTGGCGTTATGTGCGTCAGGCAGAACAACCGGATTATTAGTGAGTATTGACTTTTCAAGGTGCGGATGATCATTTAAATTTGCCTTTCGCAATTCTTCAGGAAAATTTTCTGGTAAAGCAGGTTGTGTTGCAGCCAGAAATAATTTATTTTCCTCTAACAGATAAATAGCACCACTTCCCAGGTTCATCGCATGAGTGGCACTATCAACTATCATCTGTAATATGGTATTTAATTCAAAGGGTTCAGACATTGCCTGACTTAGCTGCAACAGAACACGCAACTGTTTCTCATTTTTCTTTAAGGCTTCTTCAGTGTTCTTGCGTCCGGTAATATCGGTAATGATATGTACAGAACCCTGGAGTTTTTTTTCAGCATTTAAAACCGGATCAACGGTCACTTCGTACCAGTGACTACCGCTCTTCAGTTCCATGGTTTCTCTTTGCAGGCTTTGCTGCATTCGCAAATAGGGGCATTCGGGGACAGGTGCTTTTGTTCTGTGTACAATTTCCCAGCAGTATTTACCGTTTAATTCTCCTGATTCGTATCCGAAGTGTTTCTCGGCTGCCCGATTTGCACGAATTATGCATTGTCTCTCATCCAGAATCCAAACGGCATCCCTCAGTGCATCAAAAGTCATTTGCCATTGTCTGGCTAATTCTTCATTTTCTTTCACCAGTGAATGAATCCTAAGAACTCTGGGGCCGTCATGGCAGACGATAAGATCAACTTCTCCCCGCTGCATGGCACTTAGTGCTGCTTCAGCTTTAGTGAGCCTTTCTCTGAGTTCATCAAATTCGGAATGTTTTTTATTCATAACTGAACCTCCGGATCCGTTATTCCGAGTGCCAATAATAATTTTTTTTCATCATTTATAGAACCTGCAACAATTTTTAACGGTGGCGGTGATTCAATAATCAGTGTTGGCACAATAATAATCTGATGGTTAATCGCTGACTGGTAATCTTCATAAACATCCACGATTTTTATTTCGTAATGCCCGTGAAGATATTTTCTGCAAATACGGAACATTATTTCTTTTGCTTTTAAGGAATTGGGTTCGTTTCCGGCCACAAATAAGAGCAGTCTGTAGATAGCTGCATCTGAAATGTTATTTCCCGGCTGCATTACCAATCTTTTTTAATAACTCATTTTTATTTTTCGGGGTTATTTTTTCTTACGTTTATCCTTATCCCCCTGTAAAATATTTATTTCCTGTTTTCCTTCTCGCATAGCCAAACGTTTTATCATTCCGTTAGCTGTCTGTTTCTGCATAAGTTGCAGTTGTTTCAGTTCCAGTTCTTTCATTTGAATTTCAAACCGGAGTTTCTGAGCTTCAAGCTGGTCTTTTTCTTCCTGTACGTGTCTTGCGGTACCGGTTAACACATCACCTTCACCCAGATAAACATCCACAATTTTAATTCCTTCATGGGTAATCATGTATTCACGCTTCTGGTTTGAGTGTGCTGATCCTCTGGATTTGAGCACCTGCATCAGGCGTGTTGTTTCACCATAGCCTTCATGGTATTCCAAGCGGATAACCGTATCAACCATAGAGGAGATACCATTTCCTGAAATTTCTGTTATATCTTTCGATCCGCTTGTCTGATTAACCAGAAGGATAGTAATTCCTTTTTCTTTGCAGGCATTGAGTAAACGCATGAGGTATTCAAAAGCCGCCTGTTTGCTCCCCATTCTTTCACAGGCTGAAATAGCGTCAACAACTACGTGTGCCGGAGAAATCTGTCTGATCAGCGACAGAGCATTCACATAATGCTGTTCGGCACCCATGAGTTCGGGATAGGTACAGATAAAATTCAAAGTTTCTGATAAAATATATGGTTTCAGAATGATACCTGCACTGGAAACATTATTCACCAATGCTTTCTGCGATTCTTCAAAACTGATATACAATGTTTTTTCGCGCCGTTTACAGGCTGCAGCAACAAACGTACTGGCCAGAATCGTCTTGCCTGTGCCAGGCTGGCCAGCAAACAATACACATGAGGCGCTGTGATAACCTCCGTCAAGTATTTCGTCGAGCTTTTTAAGTCCGGTACTGATTTTTTTCCCAAAAGGCTTATGTTTTAGACCGACAGTGGAGATAGGAGCAATTTGCAGGCCACCACCAGTAATGACATAAGGGTATTCATTTCGCCCAAAGGCTGAACCGCGGTATTTTATTACCCTGATGCGCTGTGTGCTGATCTGGTTCATTACTTTTCCTTCCAAAACAATAACACAGTCGCCCATAGATTGAAAGAAATCTTCATACAAAGGTGTTATTCCGGAAGCTGCAGGTCTGACGGTTAGAATAGCTGTCAGCCCGGCATCATGCAGCCAGTTGTTAAGCGCATGTATTTCATTGCGCACCTGAAGCGGGCTGTTGATAAGGCGTAATGCCACCTCAAGCGCATCAATGACAATACGTCTGGCTCCGGTTTCCCTGACTTTGCCGGATGCTGATGCCAGCAAACCCTTCAGACTGAAATCGCCACTTATGAGTATGTCGGGTTTAATGTGGCCACTCATCAGAAATAATTTACCTTCATCTTCCAATGACTGAAGATCCCATCCCAGTGTGGCTGCGTTCTGACGCAGTTGCTCCATGGTTTCTTCAAAGCCGATAAAAATGCCCGGTTCTCCTGCCAACGCTCCCTTATAAAGAAATTCAAGTGCCAATAAAGTTTTCCCCGAACCGGCGGTACCATTTATTACTGTTGTCCTTCCCCTTGGCAATCCTCCCTCAAGAATTTCATCAAGACCATCAATATAGGTTAATGCTTTTTCAAGTATTAATACCTTTTGATGGGGTTTTCTGTTACTGCTTTTTTTCACAATCAGAATTATTTATTTTACTAAAAGATAATCATTTTTTTATTAATATTTTTATTTTTCAGGTAAATATTAATCTGAGATGAGTCGATAAAATCAAAATATTAACCCGAATTCATCAATTGATTTTCAATAGACGAATTCGG